>DATJGA010000228.1:0-15487 GCA_035495395.1 Mycobacteriales bacterium
CACGTGCTGGCGGGAAGCCTCCACGCCCCTCTCCCGGGCCACGACCTCGACCTGGTTGGCGAGGTTGCCGATGCGGATGGACAGCTGCAGGTCCTCGCCGCCCAGGCCCTTCGGCAGCCCCTTGCCGTTCCACGAGCAGAAGGTCTGCAGCAGACCGGTGATGACCCGCTCGCCCAGTCCGAGCCGGTGCGCCATCGCCCCGTTCACCGCGCAGTGCGCGACGAAGGCCTGCTCCAGGCTGCTCATGCCCTTGAGGAGCAGGGCGGCGCGGATCCGCGCACGGGACAGGCCGTCCGTCCCCGAGCCCGCCGACTTCACCAGGTGGGCGAGGAAGGCCAGCTGCGACGGCTTGAGCCGGTACATGCCGGCGCGGAAGGCGATGTCGTCACCGAAGAACCTGGACAGCTCCCACGACGTGCCGACGCACCCCGCGGTGATGAACAGCGTGACCCAGTACGTCGCGTCCCGGTCCTCCGCGTCCGCGCCCAGCCGCTCGGCCATCCGCGTCGCGAGGGTGCACGAGCGCAGCATGTGCTCCAGCGGCTGCCCCAGGCCGAGGTCGCCGGCCACGGCGACGGCAGCCACGACCTCGGCGAGCTGCACGCCCGAGCTCTGCTCAGCCCCCACGAACGGAGGGTACGGCGAAGGCGAGAGGCCGCAGCAAGGACGGGCTCAGGCCGGCGGCTTGCCCCAGCCCTCCTCGGTCGTCCAGTCGAAGAAGACCACGGGCTCCTCGCCGACGACCCAGGCGTCGTGGCCGGGCGGGATGCTCGCGACGTCACCGGCCTGGAGTGTCACCTGCGTGCCGTCGTCCATCTCCACCTGCATCGTGCCGGCGAGCACCGTCCCGAGGTGCGCGTACTCGCAGCTGACCGTGTCCGCGATCGGTCGGAGGTCGTTCGACCACCTCCAGCCGGGCTGAAGGACAGTGCGTGAGACCTCCAGCCCCGCGATCTTGACGGTCACGACCTCACCGCTGTCGTTGGGCAGCGGGAGCGTCTCGTCGGGCCTCTCGAGGCTCTTGACCTGCAGCTCCATGGCTCCTCCTCGGTGCTCTCAGGTGCGCCGCGGACGCTAGGCCTCGGTCACCCTCGCGCGTATGAGGAGTTGTCCCTACTGCTGCTCGACCAGTCCCTGCTGCATCGCGAACATCGCCGCCTCGACCCGGCTGGAGACGCCGATCTTCGCGTAGATGCTCTCGATGTGGTTCCCCACCGTCTTCGGTGTGATGCCGAGGCGGTGTCCGATCGCCTTGCTGGTCAGCCCACGTGCCGCGAGGAGCAGGACCTCGACCTCCCGGGCCGACAGCCCTCCCGGTGCCGGACTGGGTCGGCGTGGCGGGACTCCCGACGCCTCGAGCACCGCCTCCACGGCCGACGCGTCGAGCTTCCCGGAGCGCGCATCACGACGGAGCTCGGCTGTTGCCGCCGCCTGCGGGAGCGCGGATCGGTGCGGCCTGTCCTCACGCATCGCCTGGTAGGAGTCGGCGGCCTCGAGGATGAGACCGAGGCGCGGCACGGTCCCCGAGACGATCCCCCGCGGGTACCCGGAGCCGTCCGCCCGCTCGTGCGCTGCAGAGGCGACGGCGCCGAGGACGCCGAGGCGTCCGGCCCGGTGCAGCACGCGGTCGGTGAAGTAGGCGTGCAGCCGCACCTTCTCCCGCTCGGAGTCGGTGAGCGGACCCGGCTTGTCCCAGACGGTGTTGGGCACCCCGTTGCGGCCGAGGTCATGGACCAGCGCGGCACGCCGCAGGGTCACGACTTCACCCTCCGGCAGCCGCGAGACGCGAGCCGCGGCGGCAGCGAGGTCGGCAACGGCCCGCGAGTGACCAGTGAACCAGGGCGACTTGAGGTCGGCGTAGTCGGCGAGCAGCTCCAGCGCGTCGTCCAGCTCCTGGTTCGACAGCGCGCCGCGGCCACGGGGAGCGGCTGCGAGAACGGCGTCCCACGTCGACTGCTGGTCGAGACCGTCCAGCACCTCCTCGGCGACCTCGCACCACGCCTCCACGATCCGCGGGTCGTGCTCCTTTGCGCTGGATCGGCGCAGGGCCTTGCGGGCGACGTCGGGACCCTCCTCGCGCAGGCGCACCTCCCCCACGCTGGCCAGGTTGGCGATGCGCACCGGCAGCGGCACGTCCTCCCCAGCCACTCCGCGCGGCACGCCCTTTCCGTCCCAACGCGCGAACGCCTGGAGCAGCGAGGTGGAGACCAGCTCCCCCAGCCGGAGCTTCTCGGCAAGGAGGGCGCTGATGGCGCAGTGCGAGAGGAGGTCCTTCTCCACCTCATTCATGCCACCGAGGAGCATGCCTGCCTTGGCCCGCACCTTGGCCAGCCCCTCGCGATCGCTCCCCGCGCTCTGCAGCAGGAACCGCACCATCTCGATCGTGCCCGGGCCCACGCGGTAGACCGCCGCGCGGAACGCGATGTCGTCGCCGAACCACTGGCGGAACTCCCATGAGGTGCCCGTGCACCCGGCCGAGACGAACAGCGAGGTCCAGTACGTCGCGTCCCTCTCGTCCGGCGCTGCACCCAGGTGCTCGGCGAGGCGGACCGACACCACGCAGGACCGCAGCATGTGCTCCAACGGCTGGCCGAGACCGAGGTCGGCAGCGAGACCGACCGCCGCCACGACCTCCGCGAGCTGCACCCCCGAGCTCTGCTCAGCCCCCACGCACGGAGGGTACGGCGGGGCCTCTAGGTTCCGGTACGTGCAGATCCCGGTGGGCCCCCTGGTCTTCGACGTCACGGTGACCGGCGAGGGACCGCCGGTGCTGCTCCTGCACGGCTTCCCGCAGACGTCGCACTGCTGGCGGCACCTGGTGCCGCACCTGTCGTCGTACCGGCTCGTGCTCCCGGACCAGCGGGGGTACTCACCCGGTGCGCGGCCGACGGACGTGGAGGACTACCGGCTGCCGCGGATGGTCGAGGACGCGCTCGGCGTGCTGGACGGGCTCGGCATCGAGCGGGCCCACGTCGTCGGCCACGACTTCGGCGCGGCCGTCGGGTGGCAGCTCGGCGCCCGGCACCCCGACCGGGTGCTGTCCCTGACCGTGCTGTCGGTCCCCCACCCGCGCGCGATGATCGAGGCGCTGCGCACCGACCCCGACCAGCGGAGCCGCTCGCAGTACATGCGCACCTTCGCCCGGCCCGGGTACGACGAGGAGCTGCTCGCCGACGACGCCGCCCTGCTGCGGCAGTTCTTCACCGACGCGGTCGACGTGGAGCAGGTCGTGGCGGCGGCGCGCGAGCCGGGGGCGCTGGCCGCGTGGCTGACGTGGTACCCGGGGCAGCGGCTGGAGGACCTCGGGGACACGCCCGCGGTGACCGTCCCGACGCTGCACGTGTGGTCCGACGGCGACGCGGCGCTCGGCCCGGAGGCCACCCACGCGACGCGCGAGTGGGTGACCGGTCCGTACCGCCTGGAGGTGCTCGAGGGGGTCTCGCACTGGATCCCCGAGGAGGCGGCCGGTCGCGTGGCGCCGCTGCTGCTGGAGCACCTGGCTACGGTCGAGGCATGACCAGCACCCGGCTCGCCGGCTCCCCGGAGGACCGCACGGCCGCCCTCGAGGTCTGGAAGGCCGCGCGGGCCGCGCAGGGCCGGCGGCCGAACAACGAGGTCGTCGCCCGGGTCGAGCAGAAGGCCGCCGACGGGCTGCTCGTGCTGGCCGTCGACGGGGACGAGGTCGTCGGGATGGCCCTCGGCGAGCCCGGGCTCGACGACCCGTCGCTGCTGCACCTGGAGATGGTGATCGTGCACCCCTCGCGGCAGGGGACCGGCCTCGGCGGCCTGCTCGTCGAGGCGATCGCGGACGCCGGCTGGGAGCGCGGTGCCCGGCACGCAGACGTGTGGTGCACCGCGCCGGCCTTCTACGAGGCGTGCGGCTTCGAGCGGTCCGGCAAGGTCAACGACAACGGCTCGGTGCACCTCGTCGCCGAGCTTGAGGCGCCCGTGCGGGACGTGGTCGTGACCGGTGAGATCCGGCTGGGCCAGTTCCTGAAGCTGGCCGAGCTGGTGGACACCGGGGCGGAGAGCAAGGAGCTCATCGCCGCCGGCGAGGTGGTCGTCAACGACGAGGTGGAGACCCGGCGCGGGCGCCAGCTCGTCGACGGCGACGTCGTCCACGCCCGCGCCGCGGCCGTCCGCGTGGTAACCCAGGACTAACGCCGCCCCGACTGTCCACAGGGGCAACTTCCCTTGTATTGCAGGGGTTTTCCACTGGGCAATGCCTTCGAACGTCTGTACGATCTGCCCATGTCTGAGCTCGCCCCACCCGCGCACCCGGCCGTGCGTCGGGTGCAGCGGCTGGAGGCGGTCCGGGCGCGCGAGCAGCAGATCTCGCGGCTGATGGTGGAGCAGCGGCTGGACCTGGAGGCGTTGGCCACGGAGGACCTGGCCGGGCTCGGGGCGCGGTACGTCGCCGACGAGCTCGCGCTGCTGTGGCGGCGTTCGCCGCGGCAGGCCCGCAACCGGCTCGACAGTGCCCGCGCCTTCGCAGCCTTTCCCGCCGTGCACGCCCTGGTCGGGGACGGGACCTGGCTGATCGACCACGCCGACGCGGCGGTGGACGAGCTCATCCGCACCGGGCTGACCCACGACGAGCAGCGGCAGGTGCTGGAGCTGGTGCTGTCCCGCCGGGTCACCCTCACCCCGTGGGAGGTCCGCGCCGCGGTGCGCACCGCGGCGGTCGTGCTGTACCCCGACGCCGCGGCTGAAGCGGCCGAGCGGGCGCAGACCGACCGGGACGTGCGCATGTACGCCGACCGGCCCGGGGAGGCGACCCTGCTCGCGTACGGACCCGCACCGGCGGTCGCGGCGATGCTCGCCTCTTTGGACGCGCTCACCTTCCCGCCGGCGCCGGAGGAGACCCGCACCGTCGCGCAGCGCCGCTTCGACACCTTGTACGACCTGGTCTGCGGCAAGGCTCACCCCGAGCAGTGGCAGGTGCAGGTCCTCGTCGGCGCAGCCACTGTGCGCGGTGAGGACGAGGCGCCCGCCGAGGTCGTCGGTCTCGGCGCGATCCCCGCGGCCCAGGCCCGCGAGCTCGCCGCCGGCGGCACCCTGCGCCGGGTGGTCGTGGCCGACCGGACCGGTCGGCTCCTCGCTGTGGACGACCGGGTGCACCGCCCCGACCACGCTCCTTCGGAGGTCGCGGCGGTCCGACGGCCGGCACAGGTCGCCGAGCAGCAGGAACCGGTCGAGCCCGACCCGGACGCGCCCTCCGCCGAGGACCTTGCCTGGTACGACGGGCAGCTCGACCGCGACGCCCTCTACGCCCACCTGCAGCAACCCACCGAACCGTGCGGGCACGACGAGGCGGCACCCGTGGGCCCGGTCCACGTGCTGCGGTCGTGGTCGCCCGAGGCGCTGGGCACCGTCCTCCGGCGGATGCACACCGAACCAGTGCGGCACCTGGACCTGCACACCGACGCGTACGCCGTACCCGCACGGCTCAAGCGGCACCTGGTCCTGCGCGACCGGACCTGCGTCTTCCCGGGCTGTCCGCGCACGGCGCTGCGCTGCGACAAGGACCACCTCATCCCCTGGCCCCGCGGCAGCACCAGCGAGGCCAACCTCGCCGACGAGTGCGAGCACCACCACCAGGGCAAGCACGACTGCCTGACCGTCCAGCGCCTGCCGGACGGCACCTTCCGCTGGACCACGCCCGCCGGCCTCAGCGCCGACCGGCCACCACGCCCCGTCCTCGATGCGTGGTCCTACCGGCTCACCTCACCGGATGAAGCCGTCTGATCTGCTGCGCCTGGAGCTCAGGGCAGCACGACGATCCAGCCCTCGAAGTCGTAGGTGAACCCGAGCCGCTCGTAGACGCGCCGGGCCGGGTTGGTCGCGGTCACCGCCAGGCCCAGGTGGCTCTCGCCGTCCTCGTGCAGGAGCTCCAGCGCGCGGACCAGCATCGCCCGGCCCACGCCGGGGACGACCGGCTCGGGCGCGCGGAACACGTTCATCACCCACGGCCCCTTCCACCCGGTGACGTGCTCGCTGCGCAGCACCAGCGCCGCGCCGACGGGCCGCCCGTCGAGCTCGGCGACCGTCGTCGCCCGCAGGCGCGGGTTGTCGGGGTCCTCGGCCATCCCCTGGAGCGACGCGGCTGCGAGGCCGAGGTCCGGGGCCTGCGGATCAGGGTGCTCGGAGTCGTAGGCGCCGATGAGGGCGGGGGCGAGGAGCTCGGGGTCGCCCTCGCGCCACTCCCTCAGGACCAGCCCGGGCACCTGCGACGGCGCCGGCACCGGCGTGACGTCCCGCTTCATCGTGAGCACGTGCCGCGCCTGCACGCCGCCTCGTGCCAGCAGCAGCTCGCGCAGGACCGGGTCGCCGATCACCACGGCCGAGCCCGGTGCCACGTGCGACACCAGCACCTCCGCAGCCGCGTCCGGCGCCACGCCGTCCAGGTGCGGGAAGACCAGCTCCCCACCGCTCGTCGGCCAGACCTCGACGTGCAACGGCGGACCGCCCGCAGACCTGCTCACGACACCCCCAGGGCCGACGCCGTCGCCGACCGGTCAGATCATGCCCCGCCCCCGACTGCGCGGGGTCACAGCAGGGTGAGCGGCTCCGGCGTCCCGGGGGCCCCGGTGAGCAGCGCGACGAGCTCGCTCTCGCCGAGCAGGTCGTCGTGCACGACCTCCCTGCCGGTCCGCACGTACAGGAACGACGCGGTGACCTGCTCCACCGGCACCTCGCGCAACCGGGCCCAGGCGAGCCGGTAGACGGCGAGCTGCACCGGGTCCGCCGCCTCGCGGCCCGTCTTCCAGTCGACGACCTGCCAGCGGCCGCCGCCGAGGTCGTACACCGCGTCGATGCGGCCCACGACGACCCGGCCCGCGAGCGGCAGGGCGAACGGCGCCTCCACGGCGTACGGGCGGCGGGTCGCCCACGGGGAGCTCAGGAACGCCTCCTGCAGCGCCGCCAGGTCCGCGTCGGTGCCCAGCTCGTCGTCCTCGGCCCCCGGCAGCTCCGACGGGTCGAGCAGCGGCCGCTCGTCGAACAGCCCCTCGACCCAGGCGTGGAACCGCGTGCCCCGGCGGGCTGCGGGTGCCGGCGGCCGCGGCATCGGCCGGGCGAGGTCGCGTGCGAACGCCTCCTCGCCCGCGCGCAGCCGCACGAGCTGCGAGGCGGACAGGGACGCGGGCAGCGCCACCTCGCGCACCGCGCGCCGCGCCAGCAGCTCCTCCTCGAGCAGCAGCGCCGCCTCGCGGTCGAGCCGGTCCAGCTCGGCCCGCTCGCGCGCCGTCAACCCGTCGTCCTCCGGCAGGGCAGCGCCGTCCGCCAGCGCGGCGGCGTAGCCGCGCACGAGCTGAGCAGCCGCCGTACGCCGGGCGAACGGCTCGGGGGCGTAGGGCGCCGGCCACTGGTACGACGGGCGCTCGGCCAGCGCCGGGTTCCGGTCGTCGGCGGGCTCCTCCGCCCACCCGAGCACCTCGCCGTGCCCGGCGAGCGCGTGGTCCCGCAGCTCCGCGAGGAAGGCCGACGGGCCGCGCTTGCGCACCTGCGTCGGCCCCCACCAGTGACCGCTGCCGACCAGCAGGTGGCGGGCGCGGGTGAAGGCGACGTAGCCGAGGCGCCGCTCCTCGCGCTCGGCATCGTCCGCGCGCGCGTCGTCGAAGTCCTTCAGCGCGTCCTTGCTCAGCGCCACGTCGAGGGCGGGCTGGTCGGCTGCGTCACCGCGCAGGGGACCCGGGAGCACGTGCCAGCAGGTGGCCCAGCTGTCGCGCTTCTTGCTGGACGGGAAGACCGTGCGCGTGAGGTCGGGCACGACCACGACGTCCCACTCCAGCCCCTTCGCCTTGTGAGCGGTGAGCAGCTGCACCGCGCTCCCGCCGGTGGGCGCGGTGGTGTCCAGACCGCGCTCGTGCTCGTCGGCCGCGCGCAGGAACGCGAGGAACGACGTCAGCGACGTCTCGCCGTCGAGGTCGGTGAACCCGGCGACGACGTCGAGGAAGCTGGCCAGCGCCTCACGGCGGCGCGCGGCGACGGCCTCGGGCGAGGCCGCGAGCTCGACGTCGAGCCCGGTGACCTCGATGACGCGGTGCACCAGGTCGAGCAGCGGCTCGTCGCGGTGGGCGCGCAGCAGCTTCAGCTCGGCCGCCAGGGCCCGCACGCGCACGAGCCCCTCCGGCGACCAGCCGTGCTCCCCCGGTCGCTCCAGCGCGTCGGACAGCGACACCACGTCGCAGGGGTCGCTGCCCTCCACCGCCCTCTCGAGCGCCTCGACCTCGGACTCCGGGGCGCCCACCCCGGTGCGCAGCAGCGCGCGGCCGCGGCGACCGAGCTGCGCGAGGTCGCGCGGGCCGAGCCGCCAGCGCGGACCGGTCAGCAGCCGCACGAGGGCGGCGTTCGCCGTCGGCTCCTCCACGACCTCCAGCGTCGCGACGACGTCGGCGACCTCGGGCAGGGCGAGCAGGCCGCCGAGGCCGACGACCTCCACCGGCACGCCCGCGTCGGTCAGGGCCGCGTGCAGCGGCGCGAAGTCCTTGCGGGCGCGCACGAGCACCGCGATCTGCTCCCACGCCGTCCCGTTCGTGTGCGCCCGCCGGACCTCCTCGGCCACCCAGGCGACCTCGTCGCTCCACGCCTCGTGGAGGGCGACGCGCACGGCTCCGAGGTGCGCCTTGTCCGCCGGCGGGGCCAGCTCGACCACGTCGTGCCGGCCGCGGAGCGCCGCCGACACGGTGTTGGCCAGCCGCAGCAGCCGCCCGCCGGAGCGCTGGTTGACGGCGAGGCTGTAGCGCGCGGCCGCCCTCCCCGTCGTGTCGGGGAAGTGCGTCGCGAAGTCGTCGAGGTTCGACACGGACGCGCCGCGCCACCCGTAGATGGCCTGGCAGGGGTCCCCGACGGCGGTGACGGGGTGCCCTCCGCCGTACAGGCCGACGAGCAGCCGGCGCTGCGCGACCGAGGTGTCCTGGTACTCGTCGAGCAGCACGACGTCCGCCTCGGCCCGCTCGGCCGCACCCACCTCGGGCAGGGTCTCCGCCAGCCGCGCCGCGAACGCCACCTGGTCGCCGAAGTCCAGCGCGTCGAGCTCCCGCTTCGCGCGGCGGTACTCCGTCACGACCTCGGCGAGCTGCTGACGGCGGCGCGCGGCCAGGAGCATCTTCTCCAGCTCGCCGACGTGCCCCTTGACGCCCTTCCCGCCCTCGAAGGAGGCGATCGCGAGCGTCAGCTGCTCGGCCCACTCGGCGTCCCACGCCTGCAGCGCCGACGGGTCGACGAGGTGCTCGGACAGCTCGCTCTCGAGCGCGACCAGCTTGCCGACGAGGTCGGTGAACGGACCCGTGAGGTCGGGCAGCGGTCCGCGCCGCCGCCGCAGCACGCGGGCGGCCAGCTGGAAGCGCGTCGCGTCGGCGAGCAGCCGCGACCGCGGCTCCAACCCGAGCCGCAGGCCGTGGTCGGTGACCAGCCGGCCCGCGAAGGCGTGGTACGTCGAGACGCGCGGCTCGTCGTGCACCGCCAGGCCGGCGGTCCGCAGCATCGAGGTGATCCGGTGCGCCAGCTCGCCTGCCGCCTTGTTGGTGAACGTCAGGCCGACGACGCGCTCGGGCGCGACCTGCCCCGTCCCGACGAGCCAGACGACGCGGGCCGCCATGACCGTCGTCTTGCCCGAGCCGGCGCCGGCGACGATGAGGCCGGGAGCGAGCGGCGCGGTGACGGCCGCGAGCTGCTCGGCGGTCGGCGTGAACCCGAGGACGCGCGCCAGGTCGCCGGCCCTCACGAGACCACCTGCCGTCCCTCGGGACTGCCCGGGCAGCAGCGGGCGAAGGCGCACCGGCTGCACCGAGCGTCCTCGACGAGCGGCACGAACTCCTCCTGCACGACCTGCCGCACCGCCTCCGACAGCAGGTCGTCGACCCAGCCGTCGGAGAGCGCGCCCTGCGGCAGCACGAGGGGCCCGTCGGGGCCGTCGCTGCGCAGCTGGACGAGCTCGGCTCCGCCCGGGTCCCCGGGGCCGAGACCGCCCTCGCGGACGACGAGCTGGTAGGTGCCGAGCTGCAGGTGCTCGGCGAGCTCCTTCTTCGCCGGCGGGGTCTTGCCGGTCTTGAGGTCGACGACGTGCAGCGACCCGTCGGGCGCGCGCTCGAGCCGGTCGACCTGGCCGCGCAGGCGCACCTCGCGGCCGTCGACCGGCACGGTCACGTCGAACGGCACCTCGGTGCCGACCAGCTCGCGGCCGCGCTCCGCCAGGTGCCAGGCCACCAGCCGCACCAGCGACGCGCGCGCCTGCTCCCGCTGCTGCACCGACTGCCACGGGGCGTCGAACGCCAGCTGGTGCCACACCCGGTCGAGGCGCTGCATCAGCGCGTCGAGCTCGGGCGGCGTGGTGCCCTGCCCGATCTCGTGGGCGAGGGCGTGCACCACGTTGCCGAAGCCCATGGCGCTGCTGGAGGCCTGCTCGGCCGCCGCCTTCTTCTCCAGGAACCAGCGCAGCGGGCACTCCGCCATCCGGTGCAGCCCGGACGCGGACAGCAGCAGCGGCTCCCCCGGCGCGACCACGGGGGTGTCGGACACGGTGGTCTCCACCAGCCCCCACCAGCGGTCGGGGTCGGCTGCGGGCACCAGCGGCGCCCCGGTGTCGTCGCGCGCCGCCGCCAGCCGGGCCAGCCGGGTCGCGGCAGCCCGCCGTACGGGCTCGGAGGCGTCGGGGTCGACCGCGGTGCGCCGCAGCGCGGCGACGAGCGAGGTGAGCGACAGGGGCCGCTCGACGCGGTTGCGGTGCTCGGTCACGTCGACGCCGAGCTCGGCGAGGAACCGGCTCGGCCGCTCCCCGTCGTCCTCCGGGCTGTCGACGGCGGTGACCACGAGCCGCCGCCTGGCCCGGGTGAGGGCGACGTAGAGGAGCCGCCGCTCGTCGGCCAGCAGCCGGGCGCGGTCGGCGGGCTCGCGGAGCCCGTGCCGGTCGAGGCGCTCGGCCTCGAGCAGGGTCGAGCGGCGGCGCAGGTCCGGCCAGACGCCCTCCTGCACGCCGGCCACGACGACGACCTCCCACTCGAGCCCCTTGCTGCGGTGCGCGGTGAGCAGCCGCACGGCGTCGCCGCGCACCCCGGTCTCGGCCAGCGTGTCCCCCGGGATCTGCTGCGCCTCGAGCTCGTCGAGCAGGGCGGTGACCTTCCCCTGCCGCCGGTCCTGCGCCCGTCCCACCGCCGAGAACAGCGCCACGACCGCGTCGAGGTCGCGGTCCGCCGCCCGGCCGGCCGCCCCGCCGGCGAGCGACGCCCGCTCGAGCCGGTCGGGCCAGGCGCTCCCGGACCACAGCTGCCACAGCGCCGCCTCGGGGCCGTCCGGCAGCGCCTCGCGCGCCGCCCGCAGCAGCCCCGCCAGCCGTACGGCGGGACGCGTCACGCGGTCGTCGAGCAGGAGCAGGGTCCGCGGGTCGGCGACCGCCTCGCGGAGCAGCTCGGCGCTGGGCGCCGGCAGCGGCGACAGCCCGGCCTCCTCGCGCGCGAGCCGGTCGTGGGCGCGCAGCTCGCGGCCGAGGCGCCGCAGCGCCGCGGGGTCGGCTCCCCCGAGCGGCGACAGCAGGAGCTGGCGCGCCACCTCGGTCGTCAGCGCCTCCGGGTCGGCCGCGACGCGCAGCCCCATCAGCAGCGGCGCGACGGCCGGCTCCTGGGCCAGCGGCAGCTCGTCGCCGGCCACCTCCAGCGGCACGCCGGCGGCCACCAGCACGCGCCGCAGCAGGGGGACGGAGCGGGCGCCGGAGCGCACCAGCACGGCCATGTCGGACCAGCGGGTGCCGTGCTCGAGGTGCTCGCGGCGCAGCAGGTCGGCCACCGCCTCGGCCTCGGCACCGGCGGACGGGTGGGTGTGGGCCTCGACGGTCCCCGCGGCGGTCTTCGCGCTCTTCAGGTCGCGGAGGTGCTGCAGCGACGGCTTCAGGGGGATGCCGGTCGCGACCCGGCGGCTCACCTCGAGCAGCGCCGACCCGGAGCGGCGGCAGGTCGCGAGCGCGACGCTCGGCGCCGGGCGCCCGTCGGCCGTCGGGAACCGGTCGCGGAACTCCAGGATCCCCTCCACCTCGGCGCCGCGGAACGCGTAGACGGCCTGGTCGGGGTCGCCCACGACGACCAGGTCGCGGCCCCCGCCCGCGAGCGCCTGCAGCAGCCGCTCCTGGGCGGGGTCGGTGTCCTGGTACTCGTCGACGAACACCGCGTCGTACCGGTCCTGCATGGCCGCCGCGCGGTCCTCCGCGACGAGCACCGCGCGGTGCACCAGCTCGGCGTAGTCGAGCGCACCCTGGGCGTCGAGCACGTCGAGGTACTCCGCGTAGAAGGCCGCCAGGGCGCCCCAGTCCTCGCGGCCCTCACGGTGCGCGAGCGCCGCGAGCTGGTCGGGGTCGAGCCCGACCTCACGGGCCCGGCTCAGCAGGGCCCGGACCTCCTCCGCGAGGCCCCGCGTCGTGAGGGCGGCGCGCAGCGTCTCCGGCCAGGGCCGGCCGAGGGCGAGCGAGCCCCGGAGCAGCTCGCGCAGCGCCACGTCCTGCTCGGGTCCGGACAGCAGCCGGAGCGGCTCGGCGTACGCGTCCTTCGGCTGGTGCTCGCGCACCAGTGCGTAGCAGAACGCGTGGAAGGTCCAGGCGCTCGGGCCGGCCGTCGGGGCGCCGAGGCGCGCGGTGATCCGCTGGCGCAGCTCGGCCGCGGCCTTGCGGCTGAAGGTCAGCACCAGCACCCGCTCCGCCGGGGTGCCGGACTCCACCCGTCGGGCGACCGCCTCCACCAGCGTCGTGGTCTTGCCCGTGCCGGGGCCGGCCAGCACGAGCAGGGGGCCGCCGGAGTGGTCGAGGACGGCCTGCTGCGCGGGGTCGGGCACCAGCCGCACGGCCGTCGGCGGCGCGGGACGGACGAGCCGGTACGGCGAGAGCGAGGTCATCGGCATCCACCCCACCACACCGGTCCGACGGTCAGCGGCCGTCCCAGCGGGCCTCGGCGAGGACCACCCGCTCCCCGCGCACCGGGCAGCCCTCGGCGCGCAGCAGGCCGAGCGCCTTCTCGACCAGCGGTTCCGCCGGCCGGCCGCTGGCCTGCACCACCCGCTGCCACGCCACCTCGTGCCCGTGCTTGGCCATCACCGCGCCGACCGTGCGGGGCGAGCCCTGGCCGAGGTACTCGGCGACGTCGCCGTACGTCATGACCTTGCCGGCGGGGATCCGCGCGACGACCTCGAGCACGGCGACGGCGAACGCGGTGGGTCCGGAGTCAGCGCCGGGCCGGACCGAGAGGCCGGCGGAGGCGGAGGCAGGGCGCGGCACGACCGCGACCCTGCCACACCGTCAGACGAGGCCCGGGGTGAAGGGCTCGGTGCCCGGCACGACGCTCAGCCCGGCGACGCCGTGCGTCTGGGCGTACGCGATCTCCTTCGCCAGGTTGCCGACCCCGTTGCTGCCGGCGAGCGGGGCGATGGTGATGGTGGAGAGGACGCCGAAGGCCTTGCCGGTCGCGTCGAGGAAGCCCGAGCCGCTGTCACCGGGGATGCCGGGGGTCAGCGTGTAGACCGTGGTGCTCCAGCCGCCGCCGGTGTCGCCCAGCGAGACGCCCTGCTTGGGGCTCAGCTGCGAGATGCCCAGGCGCAGCGAGGAGTTCTGGTAGCTGTACACGTCGTCGCCGCTCGTCGTGCCCGAGCCGAGACCGGTCGGCCCGCCGAAGAACGGCACGCTCGGGTTGGTCGTGGCCAGCGCGTCGGCGGGCAGCTTGATGAGCGCGAGGTCGTTGTAGTCGCAGGTGTTCGCGTCCTTCTCGCCGGCCTTCTGCATCGCCAGCCAGGAGTTGTAGACCATCGTGCCGGTGAAGCCGTTGAAGGTGACCGGGGTGCCCAGCGGCAGCGAGCCGCTGTCGCAGCCGTTCGTCTCCGTGCTGCCGCCGGTGCCGGAGCAGTGCGCGGCCTGGCCCAGGTAGGTGGTCGCGCCGTCGGTGAAGACGAAGTTGGCGGTGCACTGCGCGCCGTCCGTGTACGTCATGACGCCGGGGTGCACCTGCGCGCTGCTCGCGGGCGCCCACGTCGCCGTGGCGCCGCTGCCGTGCCTGCCGGAGGGCTTCTTCGCCTCGGCGGGACCGGCGGCGACGCCGACGACGAGGGCGGCCGCGGCCGCCGCGACGAGAAGGGGTCGAGCGCGCATCGGGGGTTACCTCCAGGCTCGGGGGGATAGGTGATGCCTTCCCGCCCTTCGCCCGTCTATGCCCCTAGTACGTCGGGAGGCTGGGGTCGACCTGGTTCGCCCACGCGATGACGCCGCCCTGGACGTGCACCGCGCTGGACAGCCCGGCCGCCTTGACCGCGGCCAGCGTCTCCGCCGAGCGGATGCCGGTCTTGCAGTACATGACGACCTTCTTGTCCTGCGGCAGCGACGCCAGCGCCGAGCCGTTGAGGATGTCGCCCTTGGGGATGAGGACCGACCCGGGGATGCTCACGATCTCGTACTCGGCCGGCTCGCGGACGTCGACGAGGTAGAGGTCGTCCCCGCGGTCGATCATCTCCTTGAGCTCGGTGGCGAGGATGGTCGAGCCGACCGCCGCCTCCTGGGCCTCCTCCGACAGCACGCCGCAGAACGCGTCGTAGTCGATGAGCCCCGTGATCGTGGGGTTCTTGCCGCACAGGGGGCACTCGGGGTCCTTGCGGACCTTGATCTTGCGGTAGCTCATCTCCAGGGCGTCGTAGACCATGAGCGACCCGACGAGCGGCTCGCCGATGCCGGTGAGCACCTTGATCGCCTCGGTCACCTGGATCGCGCCGATGCTCGCGCACAGCACGCCCAGCACGCCGCCCTCGGCGCAGCTCGGCACCATCCCGGGCGGCGGCGGCTCGGGGTACAGGCAGCGGTAGCAGGGGCCGTGCTCGGCCCAGAACACCGACGCCTGGCCGTCGAAGCGGTAGATCGAGCCCCACACGTACGGCTTGCCGAGCAGCACCGCGGCGTCGTTGACCATGTACCGCGTCGCGAAGTTGTCCGTGCCGTCGACGATGAGGTCGTACTGCTCGAAGATCCGCATCACGTTGTCGTTGTCGAGGCGCTCCTCGTGCACGTTCACCGTGATGAGCGGGTTGATCTCCTGCACGGAGTCGCGCGCGCTCTCGGCCTTGCTCCGGCCGATGTCGCTCTGCCCGTGGATGATCTGGCGCTGCAGGTTCGACTCGTCGACGGTGTCGAAGTCGATGACGCCGAGCGTCCCGACGCCCGCGGCGGCGAGGTACATGAGCGCCGGCGAGCCGAGCCCGCCCGCCCCCACGCACAGCACCTTGGCGTTCTTCAGGCGCTTCTGACCCGCGGTCGCGACGTCCGGGATGATGAGGTGGCGGCTGTACCGCATGACCTCCTGGCGCGACAGCTCGGTGGCCGGCTCGACCAACGGCGGCAAGTGCACAACAGCTCCCTCGTACGGCGTTTCTCTCCCCTCAAGCCTCGCAGCCCGCAGGGGATTCCCGTACGACGGGTCGGTCAGCCCCCCGGGCGCCACCAGGCCTTGCGCTTCGCCGGCGGCTCCGGCGG
>DATJGA010000229.1:0-3070 GCA_035495395.1 Mycobacteriales bacterium
GCTGTGGCCGAACGTCGCGTTGTTGGTCTGCACGACCACCAGCCTGCCGCCTCCGCGGACCGCGTCGCGCACCACCCCGTCGTACGCGACCTCGAAGCAGATCACGTCGGCCAGCCGAGCGGGTCCGACCTGGAGGACCCCAGGCCGGTCGCCCGTGGCGAAGTCGCGCGGCACCAGGTCGACCTTGGACGTGATGCGGCGCACCAGCGGGCGGAACGGGATGTACTCGCCGAAGGGCACCGGGTGCCGCTTGACGTAGGTCTCCCCCGCACCCGTCGTCGGGTCCCACACGATGCCGCGGTTGCTCACGAAGCGCCCCGGGCCGTCGGTGACCGCCCCGACGAGGACGGGCACGCCCGCGTCGCGCACCGCCGCGTCGATGACGGACGCCGCCTCCGGGTCGGTGTAGGGGTCGAGGTCGGAGGCGTTCTCCGGCCAGATCACCAGGTCGGGCTCGGGGAGGTCACCGGCCCGGACGCGGGCCGCGAGCTCGTGGGTGGCGTCGGCGTGGTTGCGCAGGACCGCGGCCCGCTGCGCGAACGCGTCCAGGCCGAGCCGCGGGACGTTGCCCTGCACGACGGCGACGGTGACCTGCTGCCCGGACGTGGGCGTGGGCAGCACCAGCGCGAGCAGCACGAGCGCGGCGCCGAGCAGCGCGACCCGGTGGAAGCGGGTGAGCAGGAGGCCGGAGACCGCCGCGACCGCGAACGTCACGAGCGGCGCGCCGCCGAGGGACGCGAGCGGGGTGAGGACGGTGTGGCCCTGGCTGAACGCGAGCCGGCCCCAGGTGAAGCCGCCGAAGGGCAACCGGTCGCGCAGCGCCTCCTCGAGGACCCAGGCACAGGCCACCCACAGCGGCCAGGCGCGCAGTCGCGTCACGAGCGCCAGCACCGCGCCGAGCAGGGCGAGGAAGCCCGACTCCAGCAGCACCAGCGCCAGCCAGGGCAGCGCGCCAGCGATCGTGCCGGTCCAGACCGTCAGCGGCAGGAACAGCCCGAGCCCGTGCAGCAGGCCGAGCAGGGCGCCGCGGCGGGCCGTCTGGTCGCGGCAGGCGGCGGTGAGCACCGCGACGCACCCCGGGGCCAGCCACCACAGGTCGTGCGGCGGGAAGGCCAGGTCGAGCACCAGCCCGGACGCGAGTGCCGCAGCCGGTCGGAGCAGGGGCGGACGGCGCGGCACCCCTCGATCCTGCCCGAACCGCGAGCGGGGCGGTGGGGTCAGGACGTCACGAACGCGTCGCGGCCGCCGACCACCGTGCGCAGGCACACCGGGTCCGGGCCCGTGAGGTCCGGGAGGCCGGCCACCAGCGCCCCCGGCACCTGCCAGACCGCGAACGTCGCCGGTGCGCCGGGGGTGAGCTCGCCCTGCGCGTCCTGCCGCGCCGCCCGCCGCCCGCCGCGGGTGTGCGCCGCGAAGGCCGCGCCGGCGTCGAGGCCGCTGCCGGCGGTGCGGTGCTGCACCGCCGCGCGCACCGAGCCCCAGGGGTCGAGAGGCGTGACCGGGCTGTCCGAGCCGAGTGCGAGCACGGCGCCGGCGGCGGCAGCCGCGGCGAACGGGTTCATGCCCCGGGCGCGCTCGGGGCCCAGCCGCTCGGCGTACATCCCCTCCGGACCTCCCCAGCGCTCGTCGAACGCCGGTTGCACGCTCGCCACCACCCCGAGCCGGGCGAGCAGGGCGAGCAGCTCCGCGGAGGGCATCTCAAGGTGCTCGACCCGGTGCCGCGCGGCGCGCAGCCGGTCCGCGCCGAGCACCCGCTCGGCCTCCTCGAAGCCCTGCTGGAGCACCGACAGCGCCCGGTCCCCGATCGCGTGGAAGCCCGCCTGCAGGTCCGCCTCGGTGCACGCGACGACGTGCGCGGCGACCTGCTCGGCCTCGAGGTACTGCCGGCCGGTGGTGTCCGGCCGGTCGGCGTACGGCTCGTGCAGGCACGCGGTGCGGCTGCCGAGGGCGCCGTCCACGAACAGGTCCCCCGCGGCGCCCGCCGCACCCAGGCTGCGTGCGCGCTCGGTGGCGCCCAGCTCGCCCCAGTAGCCCACCCGCTCGACGCCGTGGTCGAGCGCGAGCAGGTCGGTGAGGTCCTCCTCCCCCGCGATCTCCGGTCCGCCGCACTCGTGCACGCAGGCGATGCCGAGCGCCGCCGCCCGGTCGAGGGCGGCCCGCTGCAGCCCCCGGCGCTGCGCCCGCGACACGGACTCGCGAGCCACCCGCCGTACGGCGTGGTGCGCCTCCTGCGCGACGAGCCCGTCGGCGCCGTACCCGGGGAGCCCCCGGGCCTCGGGGCTGGCGGCGAGCAGCGCGCTGCTGGCGACGGCCGAGTGCACGTCGGTGCGGGCGAGGTAGACGACGCCGCCGAACGACGCCCGGTCCAGCTCGGCAGCCGTCGGGGGCCGCTGCTCGGGCCACCGGGTCTCGTCCCAGCCGGTGCCGAGGACCGCTCCCCCGCGGGCCCGCCGGGCGTGCTCCGCGAGCCGCCGCAGCGCCTCCGCCAGGGACGGGCAGCCGGTCAGGTCGAGTCCGGTGAGCGCCAGTCCGGTGGAGGTGGCGTGCACGTGCGCGTCCACGAAGGCCGGCGCCACCCAGGCGCCCTCGAGGTCGACGGTCGCGTCCGCCACGAGCGCGTCGGCCGCGTCCTCCTGGCCGACCCAGGACACCGTGCCGTCCGTGACCAGCAGCGCCGTCGCGCCGGGCTGGTCGGGCGTGCGGACCCGGCCGCGGCGGTACAGCGTGGTGCGGGAGGCGGGCACAGCGCGACCCTAGCCCTGCGCTTCGGCAGGAGAATCGCCGCTCGAATGTCTCGTATACCGGAAGGCGTCCCGCTACCGTGAGGTCATGACCGCGATCGCGCCTGCCCAGGTGACCCCCCTCGACGTGCACGACCTGCTCCGCGAGCACCTGCTCGTCGACGGCTTCGGGTTCGTCCTCGACCTCGCCCGCAGCCACGGCTCGACGATCGTGGACGAGCGGGACGGCACCGAGTACCTCGACCTGTTCACCTTCTTCGCCTCCAACGCGCTGGGGATGAACCACCCCGCGCTCGTCGAGGACCCGGTCTTCACCGCCGAGCTCCTCG
>DATJGA010000230.1:0-2843 GCA_035495395.1 Mycobacteriales bacterium
CGCGGAGCTGCGCTGGTCACAGGTGAGCGACGCGACCTCGTACGCCGTGGAGGTCTCCAAGGACGGCTACTACGGCCCGTGGCGCCGGTGGACGACGAACAGCGCGACCACGGTGCTGCAGATCCCGCTCGGCGCCCACCCCTACAGCGACCAGCAGGGCGCATACCGCTACAAGGTGTGGGCGATCAACTCGGGCGGGTCGGCCGCGCGCTCCGTCGTGGTCGACAGGTCCGAGGGCTACGGGGTCAGCACCGCTGACCACCAGAAGGCCGCCACCATGCCTGCTGCCCTGGTGAACCGCCTGAGCGCCTAGCCCTGCACCTTCGCGGTCGTGATGGTGACCGCCAGCTTGGGCTTGCCATCGCCGGTCGAGGAGCTGGCTCCGCCCTTCGCGACGGCGTCGAGCAGGTCCAGGCCCTTGGTGATGGTGCCGAACGGCGTGTAGTTCGGAGCCAGCGGGCTGTCCTTGTAGACGAGGAAGAACTGGCTGCCGTTGGTGCCGGGGCCGGCGTTCGCCATCGCGACCGTGCCCCGCGGGTAGACGACCTGGCACGGGGCCGTGGCGCTCTTCTCCGGGGTGCAGGTGCTCGTGTTGAGGGCGTTGAGGTTCTCGTCCGCGAACTGGTACCCGGGGCCGCCCGAGCCGGTCGCGCTGGGGTCGCCGCACTGCAGGACGTAGATGCCGGCCGTGGTGAGGCGGTGGCAGGACGTGCCGTCGAAGTACTTCTGGGCGGCGAGGAAGGTGAAGCTGTTCGTCGTGCAGGGGGCCTTCGCACCGTGCAGGGTCAGGTCGATCTCGCCGCGGTTCGTCGTGAGGACGACCTTGGTGTCGGCCTTCTTCGCCGGGCCGTCCGTGCTGGGCAGGCCGGTGACCTGCTTCGAGGCCGTCCCCGAGGCGGAGTAGCTGCAGGCGCCGCTCGCGGAGGTGGGCGTGCCGCTCGCACCCGTGGTCAGGGTGTCGTCCTTGCCACCGCCGGTGGTGATGGCGATGACGACGATCACCGCAGCCACGGCGAGCGCGGACAGACCGGCCAGGATGGCGTTGCGCCGCTTGCGCCGCTCCGCCGCCGCCGCGGCCCGACGGGCTGCCTGGCGCTGCGCGCGCAGCCGGGCGAGCTCGCGCTCCCGCTTGGTGCTTGCCACGTGTTCTCCTCCTGCGATCAGTCCGGGGGGAGTCTAGGGAATCTCGGTCGGGCCGGCGGGCACCGCGCCGGTAGGGTCGGGGTCCGACCAGCCAGCACCGGCAAGAGGAGTGACGACCGTGCTCGTCCGCGGGTTCCCCGCCGCCGCCTTCGGCACCAACTGCTGGGTCGTGGCGCCCGCCGAGGGCGAGCAGTGCGTCGTGATCGACCCGGGGATCGGCGTGGAGCCCGAGCTCGAGCTGGTGCTGAGCGAGCACCGCCTGCAGCCGGTGGCCGTCCTCATCACGCACGGGCACCTCGACCACACCTTCTCGGTGACCCCGGTGTGCGGGGCCAAGGACGTCCCGGCGTACATCCACCCGCACGACCGCGAGCTGCTCGCCGACCCGGTGAAGGGGCTGTCGGCCGAGTCGCGGACCATGTTCGGCGGCCGCCTGGAGTGGAGCGAGCCGTCGGACGTGCGCCTGCTCGACACGTCCGTCCCGCTCACCCTCGCGGGCATCGACTTCAGCGTGGCCCTCGCACCCGGCCACACGCCCGGCTCGGTGGTCTTCGAGGCGGAGCGGGAGATGTTCTCCGGCGACGTGCTGTTCGCGGGGTCCATCGGGCGCACCGACCTGCCCGGTGGCTCCTGGGAGCAGATGCAGGACTCGCTCGCCCGCGTGATCCTCACGCGCGACGACGACATCACGGTGCGCTGCGGCCACGGCCCGGACACCACGATCGGCCGCGAGCGGCGCGTGAACCCGTTCCTGCAGGACCTCGCGAGCGCGCCGCCGGCCCGGGGCCTGTAGTGGCGCGGATCGCGCCGCTCTCGGGCTTCCCGGAGTGGCTGCCCCAGGAGCGCATCGTCGAGCAGCACGTGCTCGAGACGCTGCAGCGGGTCTACGAGCTGCACGGCTTCTCCTCGCTCGAGACGCGGGCGGTCGAGCCGCTCGACCAGCTGCTGCGCAAGGGCGAGATCGACAAGGAGGTCTACCTCCTGCGCCGCATGCAGGCCGAGGAGGGCGAGGGCGACAAGGGCCTCGGGCTGCACTTCGACCTCACCGTGCCGTTCGCGCGCTACGTGCTCGAGCGGGCCGGTCACCTGGAGTTCCCGTACCGCCGGTACCAGATCCAGAAGGTCTGGCGCGGCGAGCGGCCCCAGGAGGGGCGCTACCGCGAGTTCACCCAGGCCGACATCGACATCGTCGACCGCGACGAGCTGGCGTTCCACCACGAGGTCGAGCTGCCGCTGGTCGTCCTCGAGGCCTTCGCCGCGCTGCCGTTCCCCGCCGCGACGATGCACGTCAACAACCGCAAGCTCGCCGAGGGCTTCTACCGGGGCGTCGGCGCCGCCGACACCGCCCTGGTGCTGCGCGCCGTCGACAAGCTCGACAAGGTCGGCCCCGACAAGGTGCGCGCGCAGCTGCTCGAGCTGGGTCTCACCGACGCGGCGGCCGACGCCTGCCTCGCGCTCGCCGAGATCACCGCCCCCGACGCGTCCTTCGCCGAGCGCGTGCAGGCCCTCGGCGTCACCGACCCCCTGCTCGACGAGGGGCTCGAGGAGCTGGTCCGCGTCATCGAGGCTGCGGCTGCCGCAGCCCCGGGGCGCCTCGTGGCCGACCTGAAGATCGCCCGCGGGCTCGACTACTACACCGGCACCGTCTACGAGACGGTGCTGCACGGCCACGAGGACCTCGGCTCGGTCTGCTCCGGCGG
>DATJGA010000231.1:0-5983 GCA_035495395.1 Mycobacteriales bacterium
AGGCCGTTGGCGAGCAGCGCCGAGCCGGCGTTGAAGCCGAACCAGCCGAACCACAGCAGGCCGGTGCCGATCATGACGAGCGGCAGGCTGTGCGGGCGCATGGCCTCCTTGCGGAAGCCCTTGCGGGCGCCGAGCACCAGGCAGAGCGCGAGGCCCGCGGCACCCGCGTTGATGTGGACCGCCGTACCGCCGGCGAAGTCGAGCGCGCCGAGCCGGCTGACGATCCAGCCGCCGGTGCCCTGGACGAAGGTCGAGGCGGCGCCCGCGCCGACCGGACCGGTCACCGCACCCGTCGCGTCGGTCGGCGCCGGGACGCCGAAGGCGAACACCCAGTGCGCGACGGGGAAGTAGACGATCGAGGCCCAGAGGGTGCTGAAGACCAGCCAGGCGCTGAACTTCATGCGGTCGGCCACCGCGCCGCTGATGAGCGCCACCGTGATGATGGCGAACATGAGCTGGAAGGCGATGAACGCGTAGTCGTAGAGGTGGTTCGTGATGGACGACTGCGTCTCGCCGTGCAGGAAGCGCAGCGAGAGGTTGCCGATGAGCCCGGACTTCTTGTCGGGCGCGAAGGCGAGGGTGTAGCCGAACAGCACCCACAGCACGCTCACGACCCCGATGGCCGAGAAGCTCATCATGATCATGTTCAGCGTGCTCTTGGCGCGGGTCATGCCCCCGTAGAAGAAGGCCAGGCCCGGCGTCATGAGCAGGACCATCGCCGAGGCCACCAGCAACCAGGCGGTGTTGGCGTAGGTCAGGGCGGTGTCACCGATGGGCTCGGTGGTGTCGGCGAGGACGCCGATCAAGGTCGGACTCATGCTTCTCCTCAGTCAGGACGGGGCCACTGAGAAGAGGGTGGTCAGGGGCTGTTCCGCACCGGTGTCCCGGTTGTTTCCGGCGCATCACGTCTGCGCGGGCCGTGTTTCACCCGTGTGACGGGCTAGTCCCCCAGCAGGGCGTCGACGAAGGCCCCGGGCTCGAACGGCGCCAGGTCGTCGGCGCCCTCCCCGAGCCCGACGAGCTTCACCGGGATGCCCAGCTCGCGCTGCACCGCGACGACGATGCCGCCCTTCGCGGTGCCGTCGAGCTTCGTCAGCACGACGCCGGTCACCTCGACGGCCTCGGTGAACACCCGCGCCTGGACGACGCCGTTCTGGCCGGTGGTGGCGTCGAGGACGAGCAGCGTCTCGTCGACGGGCCCGTGCTTCTCGACGACCCGCTTGACCTTGCCGAGCTCGTCCATGAGGCCGGTCTTCGTGTGCAGCCGGCCGGCGGTGTCGACGAGGACGGCGTCGGCCCCGGACTCGATGCCCCGCCGTACCGCGTCGAAGGCGACGCTCGCCGGGTCGCCGCCCTCGGGACCCCGCACCGTCTCGGCGCCGACCCGGGCGCCCCAGGTCTCCAGCTGGTCGGCGGCGGCGGCACGGAAGGTGTCGGCCGCGCCGAGGACGACGCTGCGCCCGTCGGCGACGAGCACGCGGGCGAGCTTGCCGCACGTCGTGGTCTTGCCGGTGCCGTTGACGCCGACCACCAGGACGACGGCCGGCCGGCCGTCGTGCGCGGTGGCGAGGGACCGGTCGCGCTCCGGCTCGAGCAGCGCGACGAGCTCCTCGCGCAGCAGCGCCCGCAGCGCCTCGTGGGTGCGGTGGCCCTCGACGCGCACCCGGGTGCGCAGCCGCTCGACCAGCTCGTTCGTGGCGGCCAGGCCCATGTCGGAGGCGAGGAGCAGGTCCTCGACCTCCTCCCAGGTCGCGTCGTCGACGGCGTCCCGGGCGAGCAGGGTGAACAGGCCGCGACCGAGGCCGGACTGGGCGCGGCTGAGCCGGTCGCGCAGCCGGACGAGCCGGCCGGCGGTCGGCTCGGGGACCTCGAGCACGGGTGGGCCGAGGAGCGGGCTCTCGACCTCCTCCAGCGGGCGGCCCGGCGCGGGCGCCGGCACCGGCTGCGGCGGTACGGCGGGCCGGCGGCCGCGCACGAGCAGCCCGGCCGTGACCACGGCGAGCAGCAGGACGACGCCGGCGACGAGGAGGAGCACGGTCACGCCGACGTGTCTACCAGCAGGTCAGGCGTTCTCGCGCTCGCGCAGCCGCTGGCTGACGACCGTGGAGACGCCGTCGCCGCGCATGGTCACGCCGTACAGGGCGTCGGCGATCTCCATGGTGCGCTTCTGGTGCGTGATGACGATGAGCTGCGAGGACTGGCGCAGCCCCTCGAGCGCCTCGAGGAGGCGACCGAGGTTGCGGTCGTCGAGCGCGGCCTCGACCTCGTCGAGGACGTAGAACGGCGAGGGGCGGGCCCGGAAGATGGCGACGAGCAGGGCGATCGCCGTGAGCGAGCGCTCGCCGCCGGACAGCAGCGACAGCCTGCTGATCTTCTTGCCGGCCGGCCGCGCCATCACCTCGATGCCGGTCGTGAGCATGTCCTCGGGGTCGGTGAGGACCAGCCGCCCCTCACCGCCGGGGAACAGCGTCGCGAACACGTCCACGAACTCGCGGGCGGTGTCCTCGAAGGCGCTCACGAACACGTCGTGGATGCGGTCGTCGACGTCCTTGATGACGGTGAGCAGGTCGCGCCGGGTGTTCTTGAGGTCCTCGAGCTGCGTGGTGAGGAAGGCCGAGCGCTCCTCGAGCGCGGCGTACTCCTCGAGCGCGAGCGGGTTGACCTTGCCGAGCAGGGCCAGCGCGCGCTCGGCGGACGCCGCGCGCTTCTCCTGCGCCGCCCGGTCGTACGGCGTGGGCTCGCCGGGCTCCTCGCCCTCGATGAGCGCGACCGGCGGGACGAGGACCTCCGGCCCGTAGTCGGCGAGCAGCGTGTCGAGCGGTACGGCGTACTCCTCGACCGCGCGCTGCTCCAGGGCCTCGATGCGCAGCCGCTGCTCGGCGCGGGCGACCTCGTCGCGGTGCACGACGTCGGTGAGCCGCTCGAGCTCGGCGGCGAGCTCGCGGCCGCCGGTGCGCAGGGCGAGCAGCTCGCCCTCGGTGACCGTGCGCGCCGCCTGCGCCTGCTCGCGCTCGCGGGCGGCCAGCTCGAGGGAGCTCGCGATGCGGGCCAGCGCCTCCTGGGCACCGCGCACGACCGCGGCCGCGACGACCGCCCCGCGCTGGCGGTGCGCGCGCAGCGCCACGAGCCGCTCGCGGGCGGCCCGCTCCTGCCGCGCCGCGCGCTCGAGCGCCTCCGCCCGGCCGGCCAGCGCGCGGGCGCGCTCCTCCCCGGTGCGCACGGCGAGCCGCGCCTCGACCTCGGAGGCGCGGGCGTCGGCCGCCGACTGCACGAGCCGGTCGCGCAGGTCGGTGGAGGGCTCCTCCTCGGCGGGCGCCTGCTCGGCCAGGGCCAGCCGCTCCTCGAGCTCGGCGAGCCCGGACAGGTCGCGGTCGCGCGCCTCCTCGGCCCGCACCCGGGCCTGCTGCAGCCGCCCCGCCTCGGCCTCCGCGGCGGCCGCGGCGCTGGCGAGCAGCCCGAGCTGCTCGGAGAGCGCGGCCATCCGGGCGTCGCTGTCGTGCAGCGCGGCCAGCGCCTCGTGCACCTCGACCTGACGGGCGGCGACGAGGGCCTGCGCCTCCCCCACCTCCTGGGCCAGCCGCTGGTGCCGGCGGTGCGCCTCGTCGTGCCGGGCGCTCGCCTCGTCGACGGCGGCCTGCACCTCGAGCAGCGAGGGCGCGCTGGCCGAGCCGCCGACCGCCCAGTCGCGACCGAGCACGTCGCCCTCGGGCGTCACCGCACGGACGTCGGCGACGGTCTCGACGAGCCGGCGGGCGGCGTCGAGGTCAGCGACGACGGCGACGCGGCGGAGCGCGCGCGACAGGGCGGGGCGCAGCGCCGTGGGTCCCTCGACCAGGTCGAGCGCCCAGCGGGCGCCCGCGGGCAGCGCGGGCAGCGGCTCGTCGTGCGTCGTGCCGCCCCCGACCAGCAGCCCGGCCCGACCCGCGTCGGCGTCCTTGAGGCGGCGCAGGGCGGCAGCGGCGTCGGCGGGCGAGGCGACGGCGACGGCGTCGGCGACGGCCCCGAGCGCCGCCGCGACGGCGACCTCGTGCCCGTGCTCCACGGTGAGCAGCTGGGCGACGGTGCCCAGGACGCCGGGCACGTCGGACTCCAGCAGGTGGCCGTGGCCGTCCTTGCGGGTGAGCGAGAGCTGCAGCGCGTCGCGCCGCGCGGCGTACGTGGAGCGGTCGCGCTCGGCCTCCCGCTCGTCGGCCAGCAGGGCCGCGAGCCGGTCCTCGGCCTCGGCCAGCGCCGCGGCGACGGTCTCGTGCCGCTCGTCGAGGTCGACCTCGCCCTCGTCCAGGCCGCCGGCCTGCGCCTGCAGGGCGGCCAGGTCGGCCTGCGCCCGCTGGACGCGGACCTGGGCCTCCTGCAGGGCGCCGGAGAGCCGGCCGATCTCGGCCTCGGCGGCCGCGGCGCGCGAGCGGAGGGCGCCGACCTGGCCGGTGAGCGTGGCCAGCCCCTCGCGCCGGTCGGCGATGGCCCGCCGTGCGGCGACGAGCGCCTTCTCCTCGCTGGCGAGCGCAGCCTCGGCGTCGGTGCGGCGGGTGATGGCCGCCTCGAGCCGGTCGGCGTCCTCGGCGCGCTGCTCGACGAGCTCGGCCTCGTGCTCGCGGACCTGCGCGGCCTCCCGCTCCAGCTCCTCCGGGTCGCGGCTGGTGCGTGCCTCCTCGGGGAGCTCCGCCGTGAGGTGGCGGTGCCGCTCCGAGGCGAGCGTCGCCGTACCGCGCAGCCGCTCCTCGAGCGCCGACAGCCGGTACCAGGTCTCCTGGGCGCGGGTGAGCCGGGGCGCCTGCTCCGCGGCGGCCGCCTCGAGCTCGGCCTCGCGCGCCTGCAGGGCCGCCAGCTGCTGCTCGACGGCGGAGCGCCGCTCGCGCAGCGCGGTCTCGTCGCGCACCTCGGCCTCGAGGGCGGTGCGCAGCTGCGTCAGGTCGTCGGCGAGCAGCCGCAGCCGCGCGTCGCGCAGGTCGGCCTGCACCTCGCCGGCGCGCCGGGCCACCTCGGCCTGCCGGCCCAGCGGCTTGAGCTGGCGGCGCAGCTCGGCGGTGAGGTCCTGCAGGCGGGTGAGGTTCGCCTGCATCGCCTCGAGCTTGCGGAGCGCCTTCTCCTTGCGCTTCTTGTGCTTGAGGACGCCGGCGGCCTCCTCGATGAACGCGCGGCGGTCCTCCGGCCGGGCCGACAGCACGGCGTCGAGCTGGCCCTGCCCGACGACGACGTGCAGCTCGCGACCGATGCCGCTGTCGCTCATCAGCTCCTGGATGTCGACCAGCCGGCACTTCGTGCCGTTGATGGCGTACTCGCTCGCCCCGTCGCGGAACATCAGCCGGCTGACGGTGACCTCGGCGTACTCGATGGGCAGCGCGCCGTCGGTGTTGTCGATCGTCAGCGCCACCTCGGCGCGGCCGAGAGGGGCCTTGCCGGGCGTCCCGGCGAAGATGACGTCCTCCATCTTGCCGCCGCGCAGCGCCTTGGCGCCCTGCTCGCCCAGGACCCAGGCGATGGCGTCCACGACGTTGCTCTTGCCCGAGCCGTTGGGCCCCACGACGCAGGTGATGCCGGGCTCGAAGCGCAGCGTCGTCGGGGACGCGAACGACTTGAATCCCTTGAGGGTGAGGCTCTTGAGGTGCACGAGCTGCCTTCGTCGAGGCCGTGGGGAAGGCCGCTCGCGACTCTACCCGGCGCACCCGCCCGCGGCGGGGAGGCGCGACGCCCGGTCCGGGCAGAGCGAGTACTCGATCAACGGCGACAGCTGCCGCCTGCTTGACGTGCAGGACCTGCTGTCCGACAGCGGGCTCGGCCGCGAGATGCACGTGATCGTCGGCCAGGGCCAGCTCGACTCCGTCCTGCACGCCGACCCCATGGGCCGCCGCGCCTTCATCGAAGAGGCCGCGGGCGTGCTCAAGCACCGCAAGCGCAAGGAGAAGGCCCTCCGCAAGCTCGACGCGATGCAGGCCAACCTCGCGCGCGTGCAGGACCTGACCGACGAACTCCGTCGCCAGCTCAA
>DATJGA010000232.1:0-6139 GCA_035495395.1 Mycobacteriales bacterium
ACCGCTGCGGACCGCCATGTAGCCGGCGTGCGGACCGCCGTACCCGAGCGGGACGCCGAAGCGCTGGGTGGTGCCGACCGCCACGTCCGCCCCGGCGTCGCCCGGGCTCTGCAGCAGCAGCAGCGAGAGCAGGTCGGCCGCCACGGCCACGAGCGCGCCGCGGGCGTGCGCCCACGTGACGACCGGCTCGAGCGGCCGGACCGCCCCGCTGCTGCCCGGGTACTGCACGAGCACGCCGAAGACGTCCTCGTCGATGTCGTCAAGGGAACCTGTCGACAAGTCGCTCACGACGACGCGCAGCCCCAGCGGCGTGGCCCGGGTCTGCACCACGGCGATCGTCTGCGGGTGGCAGTCGGCGTCGACGACGAACACCGCGCCCTCGGGCGCCTTGCTCTGCCGCCGGCACAGCGTGAGCGCCTCCGCGGCGGCGGTCGCCTCGTCGAGCAGGCTGGCGTTCGCGGTGGGCAGCCCGGTGAGGTCGCCCACGACCGTCTGGAAGGTGAGCAGCGCCTCGAGCCGCCCCTGGCTGATCTCCGGCTGGTACGGCGTGTAGGCGGTGTACCAGGCGGGGTTCTCCAGCACGTTGCGCAGCACGACCGGAGGCGTGTGCGTGCCGTGGTAGCCCAGCCCCAGCATCGGGACGGTCACCCGGTTGCGCGCGGCGAGGGCACGGAGCTCGGCGAGCGCCTCGGCCTCGGTGGCGGCGGCCGGCAGGCTCAGCGCGCTCGTGGCGCGGATCGCCTCGGGCACCGCCTCGAGCGCGAGCTCCTCGAGGGACGCGCGGCCGACGGCCGCCAGCATCTTGTCGATCTCGTCGGCGCGCGGCCCGATGTGCCGCGTCGCGAAGGGGGCGTCGCCCTCGAGCTCGGCGAGGCTGCGGGGGGTGAGGTCCTGGGACGTCATGAGGGGCTCCGGGTGGGCAGGCGCGGGCAGGCCCTCCCCCTCTGTCATGGGACCTGAGAGCTTCACCGGCCCGCGTGCGGCCGGCTTGCACCGTCGGTGGGTGCGCCCGAGGGCGCGCCGCTTTCCAGAGTCGCCCACCCCACGCGGTCCGCTGGCCTGAGAGGTTGTCGGGGAGTGATGCTCCTTCGGCGCCCGGCGCTGGCTGCGCAGGGACTCTCCCGCAGGGGGTCGTCGGCACTGCCGAGCCTACCTCGCTGCGGGTCCCGACACGCCGCGCGCGGCGGTGTCTGTCGGGGTGGCGCTAGGCGCTGGTGCGCCGCCGGCGCCGGGTGGCCAGCTCGTCGCCCTCGTGCTCGGCGGCGGCCGGCGCCTCGTCGTCGACGCGGTGGGCGCGCTCACCGGGCAGGTGGGCCAGCGTGCCCTCGACGTCCCGCACCTGGCGACCGACGGCGATCGCGAAGACCGCCTGGCCGCCCTGCAGCAGGTCGACCATCTCGTCGGCGCTCGTGCACTCGTACACGGTCGTGCCGTCGCTGATGAGGGTCACCTGGGCCAGGTCCTCCGCACCGCGGTCACGCAGGTGGGACACGGCGGTCCGGATGTTCGGCAGGGAGACCCCGGCGTCCAGGAGCTTCTTGACGACCTTGAGCACGAGGATGTCCCGGAAGCTGTACAGCCGCTGGCTGCCCGACCCCGTCGCCTCGCGCACCGTCGGCTCGACCAGGCCGGTCCGCGCCCAGTAGTCGAGCTGCCGGTAGGTGATGCCGGCCGCGCTGCACGCCGTCGGACCGCGGTAGCCGACGTCGACGGGGTGGCCGCCGGGGCGCTCCTCGGCGGGCAGGTCGTCGAACAGCGACGCCTGGAGCGTGACCTGCGGGGTCGAGCTCGCGCCCGTGGGCTGCTCCGCGTCCACGCTGCTCCTCCTGCTCGTCCGGTCGTGCCGCACCACCGTAGGGAACCCTCGAGCGGAGGGTCAACGAGGCGCCGCGGCGCGTCGCAACCCTCATCCTCTACCTGAGGGTCAGGACTCCTCCTCGAAGTCCTCGGGGGTGATCGTGTCGAGGAACTCGCGGAAGCGCTCGACCTCGTCCTCCTGCTCGTCGGGGATGGCGATGCCGGCCTCGGCCAGCACCGTCTCCTCGCCCCGGATCGACGCGCCGGTGCGCATCGCGAGGGCGATGGCGTCGCTCGGCCGGGCGCTCACGGTGACGCCGTCGTCGAACTGCAGCTCGGCGTAGAACACGCCCTCGCGCAGGTCGGTGATCGTGACCTGGCGCAGCGGCTTGTCCAGCGCCTCGAGCAGGTCGCGCAGCAGGTCGTGGGTCATGGGGCGCTGGGTGACGACGCCCTGCTGGGCGAAGGCGATCGCGGTGGCCTCGACGGCCCCGATCCAGATGGGCAGGTAGCGGTCGCCGGCCGTCTCCTTGAGCAGCACGATCGGCTGCTGGCTGGGCAGCTCCACCCGCACCCCGACGACCGTCAGCTCGGTGAGCGCCGTGTCGTCCTGGTCGTCCACCGGGCCTCCTCCACGAGCGACAGCGCTACCAGGCGACCCTACTCCGCGCCGGCCCGAGCGTCAGCGGCGCAGGCCGGGTGCGAGGCCGGCCTTCACCAGCGTCGCGTGCAGCTTCACCGACAGCGCGGCCAGCTCGCGGGCGACCTCGTCCGCCCGGGCCCGCGCCTCCGGGTTGCGCTGGCGGACGAGGGGCGTGACGACCTGCTCGACGAGCCCGATCTCCCGCTCGGCCGCGGCCTTGAAGGGCCGCAGGTGCCGTGCCTCGATGCCGAAGCGCGCCATCTCGGCGACGGTCTTGGCCACGACGAGGGCGTCGCCGTCGTAGTGGCTCCCGCCGGGGCGCGGCCCGAGCAGGCCGAACTGCTCGAGCTGGACGAGCTGCTCGTCCTCGAGGCCGGCGGCGTCGAGCAGCTCGCGCCGGGAGAGCCTGACCTCGCTGGCGTCCGGGCGGAACGCGTCCGGGCTGGGCATGCCCTCCGCGGCGACGAGCGCGCGGGGCACCTTGGGCCCACCGCCGCCGAGGGCCGGGGGCTCGAGCCCGCGGTCGATCGCGTCGAGGTGCTCCTTGATGACCCGCAGCGGCAGGTAGTGGTCGCGCTGCGCGGACAGCACGTAGCGCAGCCGGCCGACGTCCTCGCGCGAGAACTTGCGGTAGCCGGAGGCGGTCCGCTCGGGCTTGATGAGCCCCTCGTCCTCCAGGAAGCGGATCTTCGAGATGGTGATGTCCGCGAAGTCCCCGCGCAGCTGCCCGAGGACCTCGCCGATGCTCATGAAGGCGCGGCTCACGCCGGGCTGGCTCTGCGGCGCCGTCACTCAGCCCACCTCCCCGGTGCCCACCAGGTACACCAGCCGGTACTTGCCGATCTGCACCTCGTCGCCACCGGCGAGCGAGGCCTGCTCGATCCGCTCGCGGTTGAGGTAGGTGCCGTTGAGGCTGCCGACGTCGCGCACGGCGAACCCGGCCCCCTCCCGCACGAACTCCGCGTGCCGCCGCGAGACGGTGATGTCGTCGAGGAAGATGTCGCTGTCGGGGTGCCGGCCGGCGGTCGTGAGGTCCGCGTCGAGGAGGAAGCGCGAGCCCGCGTTGGGGCCGCGCTTCACCACCAGCAGCGCGGTCCCCGCCGGCAGCGTGTGCAGCGACGTGGGCTCCTCGCCCTCGTGGTGCGCCGCCTCGTGCCCGCCGCCGTCCTGCTCCTCGAGCGCCTTCTCCAGCGCGCTGAGCGGGAAGCTCGACGTCGTCTCCCCCGTGCCCACCCCGCCGTCGCCGCCGCCCAGGGCCGCGCCGCAGCGGGCGCAGAAGCGGCTGTCGTCGGGGTTCTGCTGACCGCACTGCGTGCAGAACACGGGCGTCGCCGCCTCCTGGCTCGGTGGTGGGTCCGGCTGGGGAGGGCCGAACGGGCGGCTCAACCTAACGTGCGGTCCGAGAGGGGGTCAACCCGCGGTTCAGGCTTGCTCCGCGCGCGACACTGCTCGACCTCAGGTCGAGGTGCGGGTCAGCGCCCGATGAGGGCCTGGTACGCCGCGGCGTCGAGCAGGTGGGCGGCCGCGAGGGCGGAGAGGACGCCCCCCTCGGGCGCGATGTCGACCATCCAGCCCTCGCCGTACGGGTCGGAGTTGACCAGCTCGGGGTGCGCGTCGAGCTCCTCGTTGCGCGCGACGACGACGCCGCCGAGCGGCGCGAACAGGTCCGAGACGCTCTTCGTGCTCTCGACCTCGCCGAAGGAGTCGCCGAGGCTGACGGTGGTCCCCACCGCAGGCAGCGTCACGAAGACGATGTCGCCGAGAGACTCCTGGGCGTAGTCGGTGATGCCGACCCGCACGTGGTCGCCGACGACCCGCACCCACTCGTGCTCGGCGGTGTACTTCAGGTCGGCAGGGGTGCTCACGGTGGCCTCTCGGTCGGGGGTTCGGGGACTACTGCGGGCGAGCGTAACGAGGCGCGACGAGGCGGTGCAAGGCGCTCACCCGCACCTGCTCGGCGCGCGCCACGTCGATCGTGCCGCCCTGGTTCCGGACGGTGTCGTCGACGCCCCCGGGGATGACGAGGGCGCCGGCCAGCGTGGCCGGGTCGCCGATCACCACGAACCGGTACGGCGAGCCCAGCTGCACGCCGTCGACCACGACACCTGAGGTGCTGTCCACGAACGCGGTCGAGGCCACGACGCGCACCGCGACCGTGCCTGCGTCGCCCGCCCCTTCGACCTGCATCGCCTCCGCGCCGGCGTTGCGCAGCTCCTCCATGGCGTCGAGCAGGACCGAGGCGCTGACCTGGCCCTTCGGGTCGGCGATGGTGACCCGGATGCCCGGGCCGGAGGCGGGCAGCGTGCCGGCCAGCACGCCGAGCACCTGGGTGCGGCGGCGCGCGTCCGCCAGCGCGGAGGCGGCCGAGCCCGAGCCGGACGTGAGGCGCTGCTGGGTGGCCGTGAGCGAGTCGACCTCGTCGCGGAGCCGCTCACCGCGGTTGTTCAGCTCGTCGAGGATCTGCACGAGGTCCTGGGGACGGGCGGAGGTCAGCAGGGCGTCGCCCTGGGTCGACCTCACCTGGACGGCGAGACCGAACCCCAGCAGGGCGAGCAGCGCTGCGACGAGGACGTCGACCCGACGCGCGCGTGGCGTGAGCAACCGCCGCAGCGGACCGCGCGAGGTGCGCACCGGCTCCTGCGGCGTCATGCGTGGAACAGGTGCCGGCGGATGGCGGCGGCGTTGGTGAAGATCCGGATCCCGAGCACCACGACGACGCCCGTGGACAGCTGCCCGCCGACGCCGAGCTGGTCGCCGAGGAAGACCACGAGACCGGCCACGAGGACGTTGCTCACGAAGGAGACGACGAACACGCGGTCGTCGAAGATCCCGTCCAGCTGGGCGCGCACCGCGCCGAAGACGGCGTCCAGCGCGGCGACCACGGCGATGGGCAGGTACGGCTGCAGCCCTCCCGGCACCGTGGGGTGCAGGACGAGACCGAGCACGACGCCCAGGACGAGCGCGACTGCAGGGATCACGAGGTTCCTCCGGTGCGGGCGAGCCGCAGGTCGGGCGGTCCGGCAGCGGGGAGCCGCAGGTCACCGGCCCGCCGTACCTGGAACCGCAGCCCGTAGAGCGAGGTCCAGGTCTGGAAGCGGCGGGCCGTCGGGCTGTCGACGAACGCCGACTCCAGCGCGTCCACCTGCCCGACCGCCCGCAGCAGGTACGGCGGCGACAGCGGCCGGAGGTCGACGAGGACGGCCTCGCCGGCCGAGCGGATCGCCGTCTGCGCCGTGAGGCGCTGGTCGTTGACCGAGACCGCCTCGGCTCCCGCGGCCCAGAGGGCGTTGACGACGTCCTGGACGTCGCGGTCGAACACGCGGCCGTTCCCGGCCTGCCCACCGCGGTCGTCGACGCCGCTGCCGGCGTCCGGGGCGTCGTCCAGCGTCACCACGATGCCGGGGCCGTGGACGGCCACCGCCCCGCTCACCAGCTCGAGCGCGGCCACCAGCGCGGCGGCCTGGCGGCCCTGCGCGTCGGCACCCAGCAGCGAGGCGCGGGTGCGGCTCACCGAGGCCCGCAGCCGGCTCGCCTCGGCGGCCAGCCGATCGGTCGCGGCCGTCTGGTCCCGCACGTCGGCGACGAGCGCCCGGCGGCTGGCTCCCACCTCGTCGGCACGGCGGCGCGCCTGGGCGGCCGCCACGCCGGTCCCGAGCCCCACGACCAGCAGTCCGGCGAGGACGCGTCCCGACAGGCGCA
>DATJGA010000233.1:0-2576 GCA_035495395.1 Mycobacteriales bacterium
GACGCTCGCGTCGGCCGAGCCCGCGGCGGCCCTCAGGGGGGCGGCGTCCGGCCACGCGGCGCGGTGCACCGAGCCCTCGCGCCACCACGACCAGACCTCCTCCGTCGCGAAGGCGAGGAACGGCGCGAACAGCCGCAGCTGCGCGTCGAGCGCGAGCCGCAGGGCGCGCAGCGCCGACGCGGCCGCCGGGCCGTCGGAGTAGGCACGGCCCTTCACGAGCTCGATGTAGTCGTCGCAGAACGACCAGAAGAAGGCCTCGGCGCGCTCCAGCGCGCGGGCGTAGTCGTAGCCCTCGAAGGCCTCGGTCACTGAGCCCGCCACCTCGGCCAGCGCGGCGAGCATGGCCAGGTCGACCGGCTCGGTGACCGGTCCGTCGTCGACCGAGGGGAAGCCCAGGACGAACTTCGAGGCGTTGAGCAGCTTGGTCGCCAGCCGGCGCCCGACCTTCATCTGCCCGAAGTCGACGGCGGTGTCCGTGCCCGGCCGGCCCGAGCAGGCCCAGTAGCGGATCGCGTCCGAGCCGTACTCCTCGATGAGCGGCATGGGCGTGACGACGTTGCCCTTGCTCTTGGCCATCTTCTTGCGGTCCGGGTCGAGCACCCAGCCGTTGATGGTGGTGTCGCGCCACGGCAGCACGCCGTGCTCCAGGTGCGCGCGCACCACGGTGCTGAACAGCCAGGTCCGGATGATCTCCGGGCCCTGCGGGCGCAGGTCCATCGGGAAGACCCGGTCGTACAGGTCGGGGTCGTCCTCCCACCGGCCGGCGATCTGCGGGGTGAGCGAGGAGGTGGCCCAGGTGTCCATGATGTCGGTGTCGCCGACGAAGCCGCCCGGCACGCCGCGCTGCGCCTCGTCGTACCCGTCGGGCACGTCGTTGCTGGGGTCGACCGGCAGCCGGCTCTCCGCCGGCACCAGGGGCTCGTCGTACCGGGGCTCGCCGCTGTCGTCGAGCGGGTACCAGAGCGGGATGGGCACGCCGAAGAAGCGCTGCCGGCTGATCAGCCAGTCGCCCGCGAGACCGCTGACCCAGTTGTCGTACCTGGCCTTCATGTGCTGCGGGTGCCAGGCGAGCTCCTTGCCGCGCTGCAGCAGCTCCTCGCGGACCACGCCCTCGCGGCCGCCGTTGCGGATGTACCACTGCCGGCTGGTGACGACCTCGAGCGGCCGGTCGCCCTTCTCGTAGAACTTCACCGGGTGGGTGACGGGCTTCGGCTCGCCGACGAGGTCGCCGGACTCCTGCAGCAGCTCGACCACGCGCTTCTGCGCCTGCTTGGTGGTCTTGCCGGCCAGCTCGGCGTACGCGGTGGGGTTCACGTGGTCCGGCGGGGTCGCCACGAGCCGCCCGTCGCGGCCGATCACGGAGCGCACCGGCAGGTCGAGCTCGCGCCACCAGGTGACGTCGGTGGTGTCGCCGAAGGTGCAGATCATCGCGATGCCGCTGCCCTTGTCGGGCTCGGCCAGGTGGTGCGCCAGGACCGGCACGTCGACGCCGAACAGCGGGGTCGTCACCGTCGAGCCGAACAGCGGCTGGTAGCGCTCGTCGTCGGGGTGCGCGACGAGGGCGACGCAGGCCGGCAGCAGCTCGGGCCGGGTGGTCTCGATGAACACCCGCTCCGCGCCCCGGTGGAAGCCGATCCGGTGGTAGGCGCCCGGCATCTCGCGGTCCTCGAGCTCGGCCTGCGCGACCGCGGTGCGGAAGTCGACGTCCCACAGCGTGGGCGCCTCCTGCGCGTACGCCTCGCCGCGCGCGAGGTTGCGCAGGAACGCGCGCTGCGACGCGCGCTGCGCCTCCGGCCCGATCGTCGTGTACGTCTGCGCCCAGTCGACGCTCAGCCCCACCGTGCGCCACAGGTGCTCGAAGGCCTTCTCGTCCTCGGCGGTGAGCCGCAGGCACAGCTCGACGAAGTTCGGCCGGCTGATGCTGATCGGCTCCTTCGGCACCTCCGCCGGCGGCGTGAACTCCGGGTCGTAGTGCAGGCTCGGGTCGCAGCGGACGCCGAAGTAGTTCTGCACCCGGCGCTCGGTGGGCAGCCCGTTGTCGTCCCAGCCCATCGGGTAGAAGAGGACCTTGCCCTGCATCCGCTGGTAGCGCGCGATCGCGTCGGTCTGCGCGTACCCGAACACCGACCCCATGTGCAGGCTGCCGCTCACGGTGGGCGGCGGGGTGTCGATCGCGTAGACCTCCGCGCGGCTCGCGCTCCGGTCGAAGGCGTAGGTGCCCTGCTCGTGCCACACCGCGTCCCACTTCGCCTCGAGGCCGTCGAGAGTGGGGCGGTCGGGAACGTTGGGAGTCACCCGCCTGAGTCTAGGGAAGCCCTCCGTACTGTGATCGCGTGCAGATCGATCTCGACGGGCGCTGGGCGATCGGCGGCAAGATCCACGGCGGCTACCTGCTCCGCGCGCTCGCCGCGGCGGTGGTGTCCGACGAGCACCCCCACCCGCTCGCCGTCAGCGCGCACTTCCTGCGCGCCCCCGACGCCGGTACGGCGGAGGTCAAGGCCGACGTGCTCCGCACCGGTCGACGGGTGACGCAGTCACGGGCCTCGTTGAGCCAGGCCGACCTCTGCATCGAGGCG
>DATJGA010000234.1:0-12210 GCA_035495395.1 Mycobacteriales bacterium
GGTCGCGACGATGCGCTCCGCCACCCGCTTGATGCGCTCAGCGTCCGACACCGACGACCCGCCGTACTTCTGCACGACGAGGCCCATGCGCTCCAGGGTACCGACGGGGGTCGAGGTGGTTACTGTCCTGGCATGGCAGAGGCAGGCGTGGTCGCGACCGGGGTACGGCGGTCCTTCGGCCCGGTGGAGGCGGTGCGCGGGATCGACCTCACCGCGCGGCCGGGGGAGGTCACCGCCCTCGTCGGACCCAACGGCGCCGGGAAGACCACGCTGCTGCTGGTGCTCGCGACGCTGCTCGTGCCGGACGCCGGCGCGGTCACCGTCGCCGGCTTCGACCCGGTGACGCAGCCCGACGAGGTCCGCGCGCGGATGGGCTGGAGCCCCGACGTGTTCGGGCTCTACGACAACCTCACCTGCCGCGAGTACCTCGAGTTCGTGGCTGCCGCGATGCGGCTGCCGCGGTCGACCGGCGAGGCGCGGGCCCGCGAGCTGCTGGCGCTCGCCCGTCTGGAGGACCAGTCCGACCAGCCGGTGCACACCCTCTCCCGCGGGCAGAAGCAGCGGCTGGGGCTGATGCGCGCGCTGGTCCACGACCCGGCCGTGCTGCTGCTGGACGAGCCGGCATCCGGTCTCGACCCGCGCAGCCGGGTGGAGCTGCGCGCCCTGCTGCGCGACCTGGCGGGTCAGGGCAAGGCTGTCCTCGTCTCGAGCCACCTGCTCGCCGACCTCGAGGAGCTGTCGGACCGGGTCGTCTTCGTCGACCGCGGCCTCACGGTGGGCGAGCACGCCATCGACGCGCTGCCGGCGAACACCGCCGCGCACCCGTGGCGGCTGCGCGCGCTCGACGCCGACGGCCTGGTGGCCGCCCTGGACCGCCTGGCGGTGCCGCACGGCGACCCGACGCCGGCCGGCGTCGACGTGCAGCTCGCCGGCGACGAGGCGGCCGCCGACCTGCTGGCCCGGCTGGTCCGCGCGAAGGTGCCGCTGGTGTCCTGCCAACCGGTCGGCGGGCACCTCGAGGCGGCCTACCTGGAGCTGACGCGATGAGGGTCGACGGGGTCGTCACGGTCGCGCGGCAGGAGTTCACCCTGCGGATCCGCGCCGGTCGGTGGCGCTGGCTGCTGGGCACGTGGTTCGTGCTGGTGAGCGCCTTCACGGTGCTGGTGCACCTGTCGGTGCGCGCCAGCTTCCACGACGCGACGAACAAGGGCGTCGTCGTGTACGGCGCGCTCGTGCTGTTCGTGCTCGCGCTGGCCCTGCTCGTCGTGCCCTCCCTCACCGGGCAGTCGGTCAACGGCGACCGGGAGCGCGGCACCCTCGCGACCCTCCAGGTCACCCGGCTGACCGCGCTCGAGATCGCGGTCGGCAAGCTCGTCGCCGCCTGGGGCACGGCGCTGGCGTTCCTCGCCCTCGCACTCCCTGCGGTCCTCTACAGCGTCGCGCTCGGCGGCATCCCGGTGTCGCGGCTCGTCGTCGTGACCGTCGTGGTCGCCCTGCTGCTGGGCGTGGTGGCAGCGCTGGCGCTGTGCCTGTCGTCGCTGCTCGCGCGCAGCACGACGTCGGGGGTGCTGTCGTACCTCACGGTCTTCGCGATGACCGTCGGGACCCTCGTGGTCTTCGGCATCGGCGCCGCGATGAGCACCGAGCACTACACCGAGCAGACGAGCTGCCCGACCCGCCAGGACCTCGTCGACCAGGGCTTCCCGCCCGAGGTGCTCGACCGCGCGCTGGCCGACTGCCGGAGCACGACGTACGACGGCACGCGGGCCCGCACCGACCACGTCTGGTGGCTGCTCGCGCCGAACCCGTTCGTCATCGTCGCGGACGCTGCGCCGCAGCTGCCCAAGGAGACGGCGGCCGAGCGACGGTCCCGGCTGTCCGACGAGCGGGCGGGCCGGTACCACGAGGACCTGCGGCACAGCGACCCGCTCGGCGCGATCGGCCGCGGCGTGCGCGACCTGCGCAAGGCGCCCGGCTCCGACACCGGCCGCAAGCCGGTGTGGCCGTTCGGGCTGGCCTTCGACCTGCTCCTCGGTGCCGGAGCGGTGTGGCTCACCGCCCGCCGGCTGCACGCCCCCTCGCGCACCCTGCCGAGGGGCCAGCGGGTGGCCTAGCCGAAGGCGCCGCTCGGCAGGTACGGCGACATCGTGGGCTGACCGCGCAGGCAGACCGAGGCGCCGGCCCCGAGCGTGAGGCGGGCGTCGAGGCACACGTCGACACCCCACTGCTGGTCGGCCCCCAGCCAGTCGATCTCGACCGGCTCGGTGGCCTCCGCGAGCACCGTCCAGAGCAGGTCGCGCGCCGTCGCCTCGTCGACCGCGCCCAGCCAGGCGGTGCCCAGCGGGCGCAGCACGGCGAACCCCTTGCCGGGGACGACGGCGATGCTCGACCCCCGCTCGGCGTAGAAGCCCGCCTCCGCGCCGAGGCCCGCGCCGCGCAGGACCCGCAGCACCTGGTCCATCGTCTCGGCGTGCTCGTCGCCACCCACCCGGACCCCGCTGACCGCCGGGATCGCGGCCCGGTCCGGCACGCCCTTCGCGCTGTACGTCGGGTGCAGCGCGAACCCGGCGCGCTGGTACCGCCGTACCGCGGCCGGCTCGACGGTGGACAGGATCCACGACCGGTCGGTCGACGTCGTGAGGGAGGCGTCGAGCAGCTCGCGGCCGATCCCCTTGCCCTGGTAGCCGGGCTTGACCATCAGCAGCGAGAGGAACCACATGCCGTCACGGACCAGCGCGAGGGCGCAGCCGACGAGCTCGCCGTCGACCTCCGCCGCCCAGGCGCTCTCCGGGTCGCTGGCCTGCAGGTGGGCCATCCGCGCGGTGAGCCGCTCGCGGGTGTCGGGGGTCAGCTCGAAGGGCGCCTCGTTGATACGGCGGGCGAGGTCGTCGAAGGTCTGGTGCTGCACCTCGACGAGCGGTGCGACGTCGGTGGCCAGCATCGGTCGGATCACGCTGCCACCTCACCACGACCCGGCGGTGCCGCCCAGCGGTTTCAGACGTCGAGGGTGCGGCGCCCCTCGAAGGCGCGGCCGAGGGTGACCTCGTCGGCGTACTCGAGGTCGCCGCCGACCGGCAGGCCGCTGGCGAGCCGGGTGACCTTCAGCCCCATCGGCTTGACGAGCCGGGCGAGGTACGCGGCCGTCGCCTCGCCCTCGAGGTTGGGGTCGGTGGCGAGGATGAGCTCGCTCACCGTGCCGTCCGCCAGCCGGGTCATGAGCTCGCGCACCCGCAGGTCGTCGGGACCGATGCCCTCGATCGGCGAGATGGCGCCGCCGAGCACGTGGTAGCGGCCGCGGAACTCGCGCGTCTTCTCGATCGCGACGACGTCCTTGCTCTCCTCGACCACGCAGATGACCGACAGGTCGCGCCGCGGGTCGCGGCACACGCGGCACTCGTCCTGCTCGCTGACGTTGCCGCAGATGCGGCAGAACCGCACCTTGTCCTTGACCTCGGTGAGCGCCGTGACGAGCCGCTTCACGTCCGCCGGGTCGGCGGCGAGCAGGTGGAACGCGATCCGCTGGGCGCTCTTGGGCCCGACGCCCGGGAGCCGCCCGAGCTCGTCGATCAGGTCCTGGACCGCGCCCTCGTACACCTACAGGCCCGGGATGCCGAGGCCGCCGGTCATCGGGCCCATGGTCTGGGCACCGAGCTCGTGCGCCTGCTCCTGGCCGTGCCGGACGGCGGCGAGCACCAGGTCCTCGAGGCTCTCGACGTCGTCGGGGTCGACGGCCTTGGGGTCGATCTTCACGCGCAGCACCTCGCCGGCGCCGCTGACCGTCGCCTCGACGAGCCCGCCGCCGGCGGTGCCGGTCAGCTCGGTGCTCGCGAGCTGCTCCTGGGCCGCGAGCACCTGCGCCTGCATCTTCTGCGCCTGCTTCATCAGCTGCTGCATGTTCGGCGGTCCGCCGGGCTTGGCCACGTGCACTCCTGTCGTCGTCGGTCGGAAGACTAGGTCTCGTTGATGACGCGGCCGCCGAGCTGGTCCTGCAGCAGCGCGAGCGCGGCGTCCTCGCCGTGCACCGGCCGCTCCGGCGCGGGCGCCTCGGGATCGACCGGCTCGATCTCGTCCCCCGGCGCCAGCCCCTCGTACGACGGTACGGCGGGAGCCGCAGGAGCAGGGGCCTCCTGGGCCTGCGGTGCCTGGGCACCCGCGACGAGCGAGAGGTCCACGTCGAGGCCGAGCAGGGTCTGCAGCGCGCTCTTGAGCACCGCGGTGTTGGTGCCCTCCTCGAACATCCGGACCAGCTGGCCGCTGGGGAACCCGACGGTCAGCGCCCGGCCCGACAGCGACAGCACCTGGGCCGACCGCAGCAGCGCCTGCGTCTTGCGCGACTCCTTGCCGGCCGCGTCGAGGACGGCGTCCCAGGACCGGCGCAGCGCGGTCGTGTCGAGACCACCGGGAGCCGCTGCGTCGGCGGCCACCGGCTCCGCGGCGGCGGCTTCCGCCGTACCCCCTGGGGTGGCGGCGGCGGGCCACGCCGCGGGTGCGGGAGCGGCCGGGGCGGCGGCCACCGGAGCCACCGGGGGCGGCCCCGGAGCGGCAGGGGGCGCGGGGGCCGGCCGTGGCGGAGCGGCGACGGCGGGCGCGGGGGCACCGGCGATGTCGAGGCGGCGCTCCAGCCGCTCGAGGCGGGTCAGCAGCGCGGCCTCGTCGGTCGAGGCGCCGGGCAGCAGCACGCGGGCGCAGAGCAGCTCGAGCAGCAGCCGCGGCGCGGTCGTCCCCTTGAGCTCGGTCAGGCCCTCGTGGAACAGGTCCGCAGCCCGGGAGAGCCCGGCGGGGCCGACCGCCTGCGCCTGCCGGACCAGCGCCGGCAGCTGGTCCTCGGGCACGTCGAGCAGCCTCTTCTCGAGGGCGTCGGGTACGGCGGCCAGCACGACGAGGTCGCGCAGCCGCTGCAGGACGTCCTCGACGAAGCGCCTCGGGGCCAGCCCGCTCTCCATGACGGCGTCGACCGTGGCGAACACGGCGGCGCCGTCCTTGGCCGCGAAGGCGTCGATGACGTCGTCGAGCAGCGTGTCGGGAGTGACGCCGAGGAGCTGCGCGGCGCCTTCGCGCGTGACGCCGTCGGGGCCGGCGGCGGCGAGCACCTGGTCGAGGACGGAGAGCCCGTCACGGGCGCTGCCTGCGGCGGCGCGGACCACGAGCGGGAGCACCGACGGGTCGACCGGCACGCCCTCCTGGCGCACGATGTCCTCGAGCAGCGCGGTGAGGTCGGCGCGCGGCATGAGCCGGAACGGGTAGTGGTGCGTGCGCGACCGGATGGTCGGCAGCACCTTCTCCGGCTCGGTCGTCGCGAAGATGAAGCGCAGGAACTCCGGCGGCTCCTCGACGAGCTTGAGCAGCGCGTTGAACGCCGCGTCGGTGACCATGTGCGCCTCGTCGATGATGTACACCTTGTAGCGACTGGCGACCGGGGCGTAGAACGCCCGCTCGCGCAGGTCGCGGGCGTCGTCGACGCGGTTGTTGCTCGCGGCGTCGATCTCGATGACGTCGAGCGTGCCGGCGCCGTTGGGGGCGAGCCCGACGCAGCTGTCGCACACGCCGCAGGGGTCCGGCGTCGGCCCCTGCTCGCACTGCAGCGCACGGGCGAGGATGCGCGCGCTGGAGGTCTTGCCGCAGCCGCGCGGGCCGCTGAACAGGTAGGCGTGGTGGACCTTGCCGTTGAGCAGGGCCTGGCGCAGCGGCCCGGTGACGTGCTCCTGGCCCTTCACCTCGGCGAGCGTGCCGGGTCGGTACTTGCGGTACAGAGCCAGCGACACCGGCAGGTCCTCCTTCACGAAGGACCCCTCGCGCACCCGCTCAGAGCCCGCCTGCCCTTGCTGCCTTCCGGCCCTGGGGGGGTTCAGCGAGAGGAGCGCCGCACGAGGGGTCTGCGCCCATCCTAGGGGTACGCGCGACAGTCCCGGGCCGGCCGCGCTGCGCTAACCTCGTCGGCGGAGGATTCGCCTAGTTGGCCTATGGCGCACGCTTGGAAAGCGTGTTGGGGGCAACCCCTCGCGAGTTCGAATCTCGCATCCTCCGCCGACGCGACGGCCCCGTCCCGGAAACCGGGAGCGGGGCCGTTGCCGTGCGGGGTCGGGTCAGAGCGTCATCGACAGCATGCTCGAGGCCTGGGTCGCCGAGCCGCTGTACACGGCCTGCAGGACCTTGCCGCCGAGCGAGGCGGTCTTGACGGTGATCGTCGCCTGGCCGTTGCTCAGCTGGACGCTGGCGATGGTCTCGCCGCCGAGCGAGAACGTCACCCAGCCGGTGGAGCCCATCCCGCTGGTGCCGGCACCGGCCTCGGGGTTGAGGTTCTCGACCGTCGCGGTGATGGTGGTCTCCAGCGCGTTCACGGTGCTGGTGGTCAGCTGCACCACGGTCGCGGTCTTGCGGGTCGCGTCCGTCGTCGTGGTCGTCGCCGTCGTGGAGGCGCCGGCCACGGTGGTACGGGCGGTGGTCAGCGCGGTGGCCTCGGCGCTGCCGGCGACCTGGGTGGCGGCCTTGACCTCGCTGCGGGTGAGGTTGCCCGCGGCGTCCACGAACGCAGCGGTCATCTCCTCCGCGCCGGTCGCCACCTTGCCCGCGGTGGTCGTGGCCGCGCCGGCCTCCTGGTTCGCGAGGGTGATCGAGTTCGCGGCCATCGCACCGGCGGCGCCGAGGGCGCCGTCGCGGGCCTCGCGAGCGGTCGCGATCCCGTGGTCGGTGGTCCGGTCGAGGCTGCCGACCGGGTCGCTGATCGACGGGGTGGGGTTCTTCAGGTGCGGGAGGGTGGCGTGCACCCCGACGGTCGCGGCGGCGGCGGTACCGGCGCCTGCCAGCACGGCGGCCGCGCCGAGACCGGCGGCTACCTCACGCATGCCGTGGCCCTCGACGTCGTCGAGCTCGATGACGTCCTGGTCGTCGACGGCGCCAGCCGGCTCGGTGGCGCTCTTCGGCTCCTCGATGCTCATGGGAGTTCTCCTGGGTTCCGAGTCCTGGCCCGAGCGGCCAAGCTGACGGCCACCTTGCTCCCGTCCCTTTTGCCCGGTCTGTCTGGCAGGCGACAGAACGCCCTGTCGTGCTCCGGACAGCCGGCCGAGCATGATGCACACCGTGCTGACGCGTCGTGACACACGGTTGATGTCCCTGGTCGCCGCGGCGACCCTGGTGGCGGGGGTGCTCCGCTACGTGAGCGCCGGCAAGGTGGTGCCCTTCGTCGCGAGCGCGGTCGCGCTGGCCCTGCTCGCCACCCTGGTCGGCCACGCCGTGGACGCGCTCGGCGACCGCCTCGGGTCCGGGGCGACCGGCGTCGTCCAGTCCGCGCTCGGGAACCTGCCCGAGCTGTTCGTCTGCGTGTTCAGCCTCCGGGCCGGGCTCGACGACGTCGTGCGCGGGGCGATCGTCGGGTCGATCCTCGCGAACGTGCTGCTGGTGCTGGGCCTGGCCTTCGTCTTCGGCGGCGTGAAGCACGGCGTGCAGCGGTTCGACGTGACGGCGGCGAAGACCCTGTGCCTGCTGCTGCTCCTCGCCGTGTGCACCCTGCTGGTGCCGGCGCTGACCGCGGCGCTGCACACACCTGCCGCCGGGCACGAGAAGAGCCTGTCGATCGTCGTGTCCGTGCTGCTGCTGGTGGTGTTCGCCCTGTCGCTGCCGGCGGCCACCGCGCGCTCCTCGGCGGAGCCGCACGAGGACGTCGTCGCCGACCTCGAGCACGTCAGCGGCTGGCCGGTGTGGTTCGCGCTGGCCGTGCTCGCCGTCGCCGGGGTCGGCGCGGCGGTGGTGTCCGAGTGGTTCGTGCACGCCCTCGAGCCGGCGATCGACGCGCTCGGCCTCTCCCAGGCGTTCGCCGGGCTGGTCGTCGTGGCCATCGCCGGCAACGCGGTGGAGAACGTCGTGGGCATCCAGCTCGCCCGTCGCAACCAGATGGACTACGCGGTGAGCGTCATCCTGCAGAGCCCTCTGCAGATCGCCCTCGTCCTGGCACCGGTGCTCGTCCTCATCGCCCCGCTGGTGGGCGCGTCGTTCACCCTGGTGCTGTCGCCGCTGCTCATCGCCGCGCTCGCGATCGCGGTGCTGGTGACGGTGATCGTCGTGTTCGACGGGGAGAGCAGCTGGCTCGAGGGCACCGCCCTGCTCGCCCTGTACGGCGTGCTCGCGGCCGCCTTCTGGTGGGGCTGAGCCTCGGCGCCTGTCCGCTAGAGTCTTCGCCGGTGGCGTGTCCGAGCGGCCGAAGGAGCACGCCTCGAAAGCGTGTGAGGGGGCAACTCCTCCGTGGGTTCAAATCCCACCGCCACCGCCAAGCAAGCCGAGTGTGATCGCCGTCATAGTTGCACAAGAAACATTTGCAGCCACAACTTACTTGTACGGGGCATGACCACCGCGACCGCCCCCCTCGTGCTCGACGACACCGCGCAGGACCTGCTCTTCCGCGCCGCCCGCACCGCCAACCGCTTCACCGACGAGCCCGTCACCGACGAGCAGGTGCAGGCGATCTACGACCTGGTGCAGTACGGCCCGACCGCGATGAACGCCCAGCCGCTGCGCGTCGTGCTGCTCCGCTCCGACGCGGCGAAGGCGCGACTGCTGCCTCACCTGTCCGAGGGCAATCGCGCCAAGACGGCCGCCGCGCCGCTCGTCGCGGTCCTCGCCTACGACGTCGACTTCCACGAGAACCTGCCGACGGTCTTCCCGCACTTCCCCGGGGCGCGCGACGCGTTCGCCGACGAGGCCGGCCGGCACAAGCCCGCCCGCGACAACGCGCACCTGCAGGCCGGCTACTTCATCCTCGGCGTCCGCGCCGCGGGGCTCGCCGCCGGTCCGATGGGCGGGTACGACGCCGCCGGCCTGGACGCCGAGCTGTTCCCGGACGGTCGGCGCCGGTCGATCATGGTGGTCAACATCGGCCGCCCCGGCCCGGACGCCTGGTTCGACCGGCTGCCCCGTCTCGCCTACGACGAGGTCGTCACCGAGCTCTAGGAGCGGTGCGGGGCGAAGAAGGCCCGCAGCAGCTCCCCGGACTCCTCCGCGAGCACCCCGCCGACGACCTCGGGGCGGTGGTTGAGCCGGCGGTCGCGCACGACGTCCCACAGCGACCCGACGGCGCCCGCCTTGGGGTCGGCGGCGCCGTACACGAGCCGGTCGACGCGACTGAGCACGACGGCACCGGCGCACATCGTGCAGGGCTCCAGGGTCACGACGAGGGTGCAGCCCTCGAGGCGCCAGGTGCCGAGGGCCTCGGCGGCTCGGCGCAGCGCGAGCACCTCGGCGTGCGCCGTGGGGTCGGCGGCGAGCTCGCGCTCGTTGCGCGCGCGTGCCAGCACCGCGCCGTCGGGGCCGACGACGACCGCGCCGATCGGGACGTCGCCGTGCTCCGGTGCGCGCCCGGCCTCAGCCAGCGCGAGGCGCATGGGCTCGTCGTACAGGGGACTCAGACCTCGCGGAGGTCGTCGAGGACCTCGAGGAAGCCGGCCCGCTCGCCCACGGCCGAGAGCACGTCGCCCGGCAGGAAGCCCTCGTGGGCGCACAGCGCGAGCAGGTCGTCGGCGGGGGTGCCGAGGTCGGCGAGCAGGCCGGGGTCGCCCACGGGCTCGGCCACCGGACGGGGGCCCTCCTCCTCGTCCTCCTCGACGGGCGGCTCCGGCTCGACCTCCCAGAGGAGCGCGGCCACCTCGCTCACCTCGACGGCCCGCCGGTCGGAGAGGAAGACGCGCGGGTCGGCGTCGCCGTCGACGCGCACGACGCCGAGCCACTCGTCGTCGGCCTCGAGCAGCAGCAGCGCCGGGCCGTCGCCGTCGAGGTCGCGCATCGTGTCGACGAGCTCCTCGAGGTCCTCGACCTCGTCGAGGTCGAGGTCACGCGCGGACCAGGCGCCCGACGAGCGGACCACGGCGGCGGCGAAGTACCCCACGGTCAGACCAGCGCCCCGACGGCCTGCTCGTACGCGTCGGCGAAACCCAGCCGCAGCGCGAGCGAGGACAGCACCTCGTCGGCGTACGCGTCCTCGTCGTCGAGGATCGCGCTCAGCTCCATGGCGTCGAGCCCCAGGTCGGTGAAGAGGGCGAGCTCGCCCGCGGGGTGCAGGTCGAGCGACTCCTCGTCGCTCGGCAGGTCGAGGTCGAGCCGCTCCATCACCTGGGTGGCGAGCTCCCAGTCGAGGGCGGCGCCGGCGTCGCTCAGCAGCAGCGCGACCTCGCCGGCCACGACGCGCAGGACGACGAAGAACTCGTCGGCCACGTCGACGAGCGCGAAGGCACCGGCCCCCTGCCCGCGTACGGCGGACTCGACGGCGTCGAGGTCCTCCGCGATGCCGGGCGGCAGCTGCGCGACCTGCCACCCGTCCTCGCCCCGGAGGACGACGACGGCCCACGTGTCGTAGGAGTCAGCCACGTGCGCGACTCTGGCAGAGGCCACCCCCGTTGGGAAGGGCTCGCCGAGGTGGGTGACTACAGCGCACCCGGCGCGCCGAGCAGCCGACCGCGGCCGGCGACGGCGCCGAGGTCGACCGCGAGCGCCTTGCGCGGCTCGAGATCCACCCCGGTGGCGTGCACCTGGGCACCGTGGGTGGCCGCCCAGTCGAGCAGCTGGCGCACCTCCGGGCCGGTCGCGCCCGGCTGGGAGACGTCGACCTGGACCACGTCGGGGCGCACCTGGTCGAGGCGGCGCAGCAGCGCGGCGTCGAGGACGTGGCTGACGTCGGCGAGCACGACGCGCCAGCCCCAGGCCCGCCACTCGGCGACCGCGCTGTCCAGCCGGGGGTGCGTGAGGCCGTAGTCGTGCACCTCGGCGGCGACGTGCAGCTCGCGCCGCCCGCGGCCGAAGGCGGTGGCGAGCCGGGGCGGGCAGGGGCTGCCGTAGGTCTCCGGCTCGGGGGTGAGGTGCACCTCGGCGCGGACGCCCTTGTCGAGGCACTGCTCGAAGGCCAGGCAGCGGAAGGCCCAGTCGAGCCGCTCGACGAGCCCGGTGGACTGCGCGCTCTGCAGCAGCGCGAGGGTGTTGTCGAGGTCGGTGCCGGTCTGGCCGCGGCCGGTCGCCTTGTACCCGACGAGGCTGCCGTCGCTCAGGTCCTTGATGGGCTGGAAGTCGGGGCCGAGGCGGGACGGGTCCTCGATGAGCGCCTCGATGAGGACGCGGTCACGGCGCGCCTTCTCGGTGCTGTCGAGCAGGTTCATGCGGGCTCGCGTTCACTGGGTCAGTGGGTCGTCCCGGTGGCTGCCGACCACCACGGGTTCGGGCACGAGGGTAATGCCGAACCGGGCCCGCACCCCCTCCCTGACCGCGCGCGCCACGCCGAGCAGGTCGGCCGTCGTCGCACCGCCCCGGTTCACCAGCGCGAGGGTGTGCTTGGCCGACAGCCCGACCGCCCCGTCGCCCCAGCCCTTGGTGAAGCCGGACTGCTCGATGAGCCAGGCAGCGCTCACCTTGACGCCACCGTCCGCCGGCCAGCTCGGCGCGCCCTCGGGCGCCTGCGCGACCACCGGGTTGGTGAAGAACGAGCCGGCGCTCACGCTGTCGGGGTCGGCCGGGTCGAGCACCATGCCCTTGCCGCGGCGCAGCGCCAGCACGGCCTCCCGCACCTGCGCCGCCGGTGCCGTCGACCCGAGCTCGACCCCGAGGGCGCGCGCCAGCTCGGCGTACCGGACGGGGGCGGAGGCGCTGCCGCGCGCGAGCCGGAGGCGCACCGCGAGCACCACCCGGCTCCCCGGCTCGGCCTTGAAGAGGCTGTGCCGGTAGCCGAACCCGCACTCGGCGGCCGGCAGCTCCACGACCTGCCCGGTACGGCGGTCCAGCACGCGCACCGACACCACCGAGGAGGCGACCTCGGCGCCGTACGCCCCGATGTTCTGGATCGGTGCGGCCCCGACCGTGCCGGGGATGCCGGAGAGGGCCTCCAGCCCGACGTACCCCTCGGCCAGGGTGCGCGCGACGAGGGCGTCCCAGTCCTCGCCGGCCTGCACCACGAGGTCGTCGCCGTCGACCTCGACGCCCCGGCTGCGGACGAGCACCACCTCGTCGAGCCCGGCGTCGGGCAGCACGACGTTGCTGCCGCCGCCGAGCACGAGCGCGGCCGGGTGGGCGGTGACCGCCTCGACGAGCTCGGCCTCCGAACCGGCCTCGACGAGCAGCCGGGCGGGGCCACCGAGCCGCAGGGTCGTGAGCTCGGCGAGCGGCACGTCGTGGCGGGTCAGCACGCCACCACCCGCACCCGCCGGTGGTGCCGCACCAGGTCGGTCGTGAAGACCGCGAGCG
>DATJGA010000235.1:0-2396 GCA_035495395.1 Mycobacteriales bacterium
GAGTAGAGCGTGTAGCCCTTGCTCTTCTCGGTGCCCATGCCCGCGAACCACTCGGCGCCGCCGAGCACGATGCTCGGGACGCTGGCGATCGACTCGACGTTGTTCACCACGGTCGGGCAGGCGTACAGGCCGTGCGTCGCGGGGAACGGCGGGCGCAGCCGCGGCTGGCCGCGGTAGCCCTCGAGGGAGTCGAGCAGCGCCGTCTCCTCCCCGCAGATGTAGGCGCCGGCGCCGGCGTGCACCACCACGTCGAGGTCGAAGCCGGTGCCGTGGATGCCCGAGCCGAGGTGGCCGGCGGCGTACGCCTGCTGGACCGCCTCCTGCAGCCGGCGGACGACGTGCGCCACCTCGCCGCGGACGTAGATGAAGGCCTTGCTCGCCCGGATCGCGTACGACGCGATGATCACGCCCTCCAGGAGGACGTGCGGGTTGGCCATCATGAGCGGCACGTCCTTGCACGTGCCCGGCTCGGACTCGTCGGCGTTGACGACGAGGTAGTGCGGCTTCGCCCCCTGGCCCTCGGGGCCCTGCGGGATGAAGCCCCACTTCATGCCGGTCGGGAACCCGGCGCCGCCGCGGCCGCGCAGGCCCGAGTCCTTGACGAGCTGGATGAGCGCGTCCGGCTCCATGGTGAGCGCCTTGCGCAGCGCCGCGTACTCGCCGTACCCCTCGAGGGTGAAGGCGTCGGGGCGGTCCCAGTTGTCCGAGAGCACAGGGGTGAAGACCACGTCAGCCCTCCTGCCCGTCGGTCGCGGCGCCCGGGTACGCCGGGGCCTTGTCCCCGCGCCTGCGCGCGATCTCGAGGCCGACGAGCGAGGCCGGTCCGGCGGCGATGCCCTCCTGGCCACGACCGTCGTTGAAGCCGGCCAGCACGCGCGAGGTCTCCTTGAACGTCGGCAGGCTCTTCGGGCCGCGGGTCGGCGGGAGCGGGGTGCCGGCCCGCAGCGAGTCGACGAGCTCGCGCGCGGTGCCCGGCGTCTGGTCGTCGTAGAACTCCCAGTTGACCATCACGACAGGGGCGTAGTCGCACGCCGCGTTGCACTCGATGTGCTCGAGGCTGACGGTGCCGTCCTCGAGGGTCTGGTTGTGACCGATCCCGAGGTGCTCCTTGAGCGAGGCGAAGATCGCGTCGCCGCCGAGCACCGCGCACAGCGTGTTGGTGCAGACACCGACGTGGTAGGTCCCGGCCGGGGTACGGCGGTACATCGAGTAGAAGGTCGCGACCGCGCCGACCTCGGCCTTGGTGAGGTCGAGCTCCTCGGCGCAGAGGGCGATGCCCTGCGGGGAGACGTAGCCCTGCACCGACTGCACGAGGTGCAGCATCGGCAGCAGCGCGGAGCGCGAGCGGGGGTAGCGGGCGATGATCTCCCGCGCCTCCGCGCGCGTCTGCTCGGTGAGCGGCGGCACCCCGGCGGGCACCGTGGTGCTCGCCGGGAGACCCAGGTCGACGTCGGCCACTAGCGGTCCACTCCACCCATCACGGGGTCGATCGAGGCCACGGCGGCGATGGCGTCGGCGATGAGGGCGCCCTCGCACATGGCCGAGGCCGACTGCAGGTTCACGAAGCTGGGCTCGCGCACGTGCACCCGGAAGGGCCGGGTGCCGCCGTCGCTCACCGCGTGCACGCCGAGCTCGCCGCGCGGCGACTCGATGGCGCTGTAGACCTGGCCGGCCGGGACCCGGAAGCCCTCGGTGACCAGCTTGAAGTGGTGGATGAGCGCCTCCATCGAGGTGCCCATGATCGTCTTGACGTGGTCGAGCGAGTTGCCCATCCCGTCGCTGCCGAGCGCGAGCTGCGCGGGCCAGCCGATCTTCTTGTCCTGGACCATCACGGGTCCGGGGGCGAGCCGGTCGAGGGCCTGCTCGACGATCTTCATGGACTCGCGGATCTCCCGCAGCCGCACGCGGAACCGGGCCCAGCAGTCCGCACCGGTCTCGGTGGGCACGTCGAAGTCGTAGGTCTCGTAGCCGCAGTACGGCTCGGTCTTGCGCAGGTCCCAGGCCAGGCCGGCCGACCGCAGGATGGGGCCGGTGACGCCGAGCGCCAGGCAGCCCTGCAGGTCGAGCACCGCGACGTCCTGGGTGCGCTTCTGCCAGATGGGGCTGCCGGTGAGCAGCTTGTCGTAGCCGGGCAGCCGCTCCTCGAAGGTGGCCAGCAGCTCGCGGACCTTCTCGACCGCACCGGGCGGCAGGTCCTGCGAGACGCCGCCGGGGCGGATGTACGCGTGGTTCATCCGCAGGCCGGTGATGGTCTCCAGCACGTCGAGCACCAGCTCGCGCTCGCGGAACCCGTTGGTCATCGCCGTCAGCGCGCCGAGCTCCATGCCGCCGGTCGCCAGCCACACCAGGTGCGAGGCGATCCGGTTGAGCTCCATGCAGAGCACGCGGATCGTCGT
>DATJGA010000236.1:0-5621 GCA_035495395.1 Mycobacteriales bacterium
CGCGCCGTTCGACGTGGGGTTCCTGCGCACCAACGCGCAGCGGCTCGGGCTGGCCTGGCCGGACTTCCCGGTGCTCGACACCGCCCGGCTCGCGCACCGGGTGATCACCCGCGACGAGGCGCCGAACTGCAAGCTCTCCACCCTGGCCCGCGTCTTCGGCGCCGGCACGACGCCCGACCACCGGGCGCTGCACGACGCGCGGGCCACCGTCGACGTGCTGCACGGGATCATCGGGCGGCTCGGCAACCTCGGCGTGCACTCGCTCGAGGAGCTGCGCACGTTCACGTCCACGGTCAGCCCGGCCCAGCGGCGCAAGCGGCACCTCGCCGACGCCCTGCCGCACGCCCCCGGCGTCTACCTGTTCAAGGACGCCCAGGACCGGGTCCTGTACGTCGGGAAGTCCCGCGACCTGCGGTCGCGGGTGCGCACCTACTTCACCGCCTCGGAGATGCGCACCCGGATGGCCGAGATGGTCGGCATCGCCGAGCGGGTCGACCCGGTCGTCAGCGCCACCGACCTCGAGGCGGAGGTGCGCGAGCTGCGGCTCATCGCCGAGCACCGGCCGCGGTACAACCGCCGCTCGAAGTTCCCCGAGAAGGCCTCCTGGGTGAAGCTCACCGTCGAGGCGTTCCCCCGGCTGTCGCTGGTGCGCAAGGTGCTCGACGACGGCGCCGTCTACCTCGGGCCGTTCGGGTCGAGCCGGACGGCCGAGCTGGTCGTCGCCGCGGTGCACGAGGCGATCCCGCTGCGCCAGTGCACGAGGAAGCTGTCGCCGTCGAAGCCGTCAGGAGCCTGCGTGCTCGCCGAGATGGGCCGCTGCGGGGCCCCGTGCCTCGGCCCGGACGAGGGCGAGTCGGCCGAGGCGTACGCCGCGCACGCCGACGCGTTCCGCGCGCTCGTCGAGCACGACCCCTCCCCCGCGGTGCAGCACCTGCAGCGGCGGATCCTCGCCCTCGCCGAGGGCGAGCGGTTCGAGGACGCCGCCGCGCAGCGCGACCGGCTGGCCGCGCTGGTCCGGTCGGTCACCACGCTGCAGCGGGTGGTGGCGCTGACCTCGGTGCCGGAGCTCGTGGCCGCCCGGCCCACGGCCGACCTCGGCTGGGAGCTCACGGTGATACGGCACGGCCGGCTCGCCGCCGCCGGTGTGCTGGCCCGCGGAGCCGCGCCGGGCCCGTTCGTGGACGCCCTGGTCGCCACGGCCGAGACGGTGCTGCCGGGCCCCGGTCCGCTCCCCGCGGCCACCGCGGAGGAGGTCCGCTGCCTGCTGCGCTGGCTCGAGCACGACGACGTGCGCCTGGTGCGCCTCGAGGGCGTGCTCGCGTCCCCGGCCGCGGGCGCCGGGCGGTGGCGCGCCTGGCTCGGCGACCTGGCCGACGCACGCGACAGCGTGCGCCCTTTCGACGACAGACGTCCCCTTCGCCCCCTGGCGCGACCGGCCCGGGTGAGCGCATAGTGATGAGGAGCACACGTTCCGCAGGTTGGACGAGTGCCGTACGGGGAATCTTGCACCGGACCCCCAAGGAGGACCCTGTGCTCGCACGTCTCGGCAAGACCCTGTCCACGAACGCCGCCGTCGGCGGCCTCGCGCTGCTCGTGCTCGGTGCCGGTGGCACCACGGCCACGCTCGTCGCCGGCAAGAGCCCGGTGCCGACGCCGAACAGCCACGCCAGCACCCACGCCACCGACGCGACCGACGACGCGGACGAGAGCTCCGACGACGCCACCGAGACGGAGAACGACTCCCAGGACTCGGGCACCCGGCCCACCGACACGCACGGCTACTGCGTCTCGCAGGTCGCCCAGGCGGAGACCACCTCGACCGACCCGGGCGCGCACGGCAAGGCCGTCAGCGCCGCCGCGCACGCCTGCGGCAAGGACGGCGCGGCCTCCCAGGCCGACGCGCACCGGCAGAACGGCAAGCACGGCAAGGGCCTCGGCAAGAACCACGGCACCGGCCGCCCCGCCGGCGTGACGCCGGGCTCCGCCGCTCCGCGCTGACCCGGCACTAAGGTCGACGGCACGACTCACCCGGAGGTGCTCGTGCCGCTCGACCCCGGTCTCGACTGGCTGGTGAGGCTGCTCGCCGGTGCCCCGCGGCTGAGCGACGGCACCGTCGAGAAGGCCCGCGCCAGCATGCGCGTCGGCACGGTCGAGCTGCGCGACCCCGCGACGCTGCCCGCCGTACGGGCTGTCGAGGACACGACGTACCCGGGGCACGAGGGACCGCGCCCGGCCCGGGTGTACCGCCCGTTCGTCGAGGGCCCGGTGCCGACGGTGCTCTTCGCCCACGGCGGCGGGTACGTCATGGGCGACCTGGACACCCACGACGCGCAGGCCCGCCTGCTGTGCGCCGAGGTCGGCGCGGTCGTCGTCAGCGTCGACTACCGGCTGGCCCCGGAGCACCCCTTCCCCGCGGGGCACCTGGACGTGGCCGCGGCCCTGCGGCACGTGGCTGCCACCGTGGCCGAGCTCGGCGGCGACCCGGCCCGGCTCGCGGTCGCCGGCGACAGCGCGGGCGGCAACCTGGCCGGGGGCGCCGCCGTCGTGGCGCGCGACGAGGGCATCCCGCTCGCCGCCCAGCTGCTCGTCTACCCGACCACCGACTTCGACGAGACCGTGCCGTACCCGAGCCGCGGCGAGCACGCGGAGGGCTTCCTGCTGTCGGCGGCCGACATGCGGTGGTTCCGCGACCAGTACCTCGCGGACGCCGCCGACCCGCGCGCCTCGCTGCTGCGCCACCCCGACCTCACCGGCGTCGCCCCCGCGATCGTGGTGACGGCCGAGTGCGACCCGCTGCGCGACGAGGGCGAGGCCTACGCCGAGGCGCTGCGCGCCGCCGGCGTCCCGGTCCTCGCCCGCCGGTACGACGGGCTGCCGCACGGCTTCTTCGCGCTCGGCCCGGTCCACCCGGTCTCGGACAAGGCCTCGCGCGAGATCTGCGCCGACCTCAAGGAGCTGCTCGGATGATCACGGCCATCGTCAACATCAACTGCGCCGTCGACCGCATCCCCGAGGTGGCGCAGGCGGTCGCAGACCTGCCGGGCGTCAGCGAGGTCTACTCCGTCGCCGGCGACGTCGACCTCGTCGCGATGGTGCGGGTGCGCCGGCACGAGGACCTCGCCGAGGTCATCGCCGGCCGCGTCAACAAGGTCGACGGGATCCTCAGCACCCAGACGCTGATCGCGTTCCAGTCCTACTCACGGCACGACCTCGAGGCGACGTTCTCCCTCGGCATCGAGCCCTGACGGCAGCCCGTCCTGCTCGTCGGTGAGCGCCCCGCGCAGCCGTGCGGAGACGAGCGCCGCGACGACGCCCATCGCCACCAGGCCGGCGAGCCACCAGCGGCCCAGCCCGTTGCCGATGAGCACGCCGGACACGGCCGGGGCGATGACGAAGCAGATCGAGAACATCAGGCCGGACAGCGCGTTGTAGCGCCCGCGCAGCCGATCGGTCGCGAGCGCGTTCACCAGCGGCTGCAGGGTCGGCGCCATGAGCATCTCCCCCACGCCGAACAGCCCGCCGTACACGAGCAGGGCGGTCAGCCGGGTCGCGTCGCTGCCCACCGAGACGGCGCCGAGCAGCACCCACGACAGCGACCACAGCAGCCCGGTCGCGGCCAGCGCGCTGCTGCGCCGACGGCCCCTGAGGAACCGCAGGAACAGCAGCTGCAGCGACACGATGGTGACGGTGTTGACGACGAACACCAGCCCCACGGCGGACGGCTCGACGCCGCCCTCGACGCGCGCGAAGGCGGGGACGCCGGAGTCGAGCGAGGCGTAGCCGGCGAGCGACAGCAGCAGCGACACCAGGCAGATCCGGCGCAGCAGCGGGTCGGCCAGCGCCTCCCGGTACGACGGCCGGTCGGCCTTCTCCGCGACCCGCTCGGGCACCCGCCCCTGCGGCAGCAGCACGGCGCCGGCGACCTGGCAGACCGCGTTGCCCAGGAACAGCACGATGAACGTCCGCGGCCGGTGCACGTCGACGACCGCCGACGCGAGCAGCGCCCCGGTGCCGATGGCGGCGTTGAGCGCCGTGAAGTTCAGCCCGAAGGCCCGCTGCACCTGGTCCGGCCCGGCCACCAGCCCGTTGAGCAGCGCCGCGCCGGCCGGGAACGACGGCCCCAGGCCGAGCCCGAGCAGCACCAGCCCCGGGAGCACGGTGAGCGGGGTCGTCGCGGCCGCGATGACGAGGCAGGCCGCCGCCTGCAGCAGCTGGCAGGTCACCAGCACCCGGCGCGGCCCGAGCCGGTCCACGAGGGCGCCGCTGACCGGCACCGCGACCAGCCCCACGAACCCGGGTACGGCGAGCAGCGCGCCCACCGTCGGCAGCGCCATGTGCCGCACCTCGTGCAGGAAGATCAGGGTGTACGGCAGCGTGAGGCCGGCGCCGAACCGGCCCACGACGACCGTCGCCACGAACCGCCGGGCGGCGGCGGGCAAGCGGTCGGTTCCGGCCATCCGTCCACTCAACCGCGCCGCGCCGACAGGAGCGACCGGTTTCAGGCGGGGCGGAGGTCCTGGGAGACCTCGACCCAGCGGCCGAGGGCGACCTCGGCGGCGCCGCTGTCGAGCGCCTCGGTCGCCCGCGTGAGACCGGCGGCCAGCCGCTCCTCCAGGGAGCCCGGTGCGGCCTCGTAGGCGGCGATCGCGGCGGCGGCGTTGAGCAGCACGGCGTCGCGCACGGCGCCCTTCTCCCCGTCGAGGAGGGTCGACACGACGGCGGCGTTCGTGGCGGCATCCCCGCCCCGCAGGTCCTCGAGCGTCGCGCGGGCGATCCCGAGCACCGCCGGGTCGAAGCTCGTCTCGGTCACCTCGCCCCCGCCGACCACCCAGACGGTCGACGTACCGGTGGTGGTGAGCTCGTCGAGGCCGTCGTCGCCGCGGAACACCAGGGCGTCGGCGCCCCGGGCCGCCAGCACCCCGGCCATCACCGGCGCGAGCCGGGCGTCGGACACCCCGACCGCCTGCGCGGCGGGGCGGGTCGGGTTGGTGAGCGGCCCGAGCACGTTCATGACGGTGGGCACGCCGAGCTCGCGGCGCGGTACGGCGGTGTGCCGCATCCCGCCGTGGAACACGGGCGCGAAGCAGAACGCGATGCCGGCCTGCGCGAGGCACTCCCCCACCAGCGCCGGCGGCAGGTCGACCACGACCCCGAGCTCCTCGAGCAGGTCCGCCGAGCCGCACGCGGAGGTCGCGGCGCGGTTGCCGTGCTTCGCGACCGGTACGCCGGCCCCCGCCACGACGAGCGCCGCCATCGTGGAGATGTTCACCGTGTGGGCGCGGTCGCCGCCGGTGCCGCAGGTGTCGACGACGCGGTCGGGCACCGAGAGCGGCTCGGCCAGCTCGAGCATCACCTCGACGAGCCCGGAGACCTCCTCGGGCGTCTCGCCCTTCGCCCGGAGCGCCACGAGGAAGCCCGCGGTCTGCACCGGCGAGGCGTCACCGGTCATGACCTCCCGCATCGCCCACGCCGTGTCGGCACGGGTGAGCGACTCGCCGGCCAGCAGCGAGCTCAGCAGCCCCGGCCAGCTCTGCGACATGCCGGCCTAGACGGCGGCAGCGCGGCGGACCGGCAGGCCGTTCTCGCGGTCCCGGACCAGGCCGACGACGGCCTCGCACAGC
>DATJGA010000237.1:0-6746 GCA_035495395.1 Mycobacteriales bacterium
ACGAGCAGCCCGGCCAGCAGCGCGACGGTCGGCACGGCCGCCACCCCGTGCTGGGCGACGATCGGCACCAGCACGACGGTCATCGCCCCGGTGGGTCCGGAGACCTGCAGGTCGGAGCCGCCGAAGACCGCGGCCACGAAGCCCGCGACGATCGCCGTCACGACACCGGCCTGCGCCCCGACGCCCGACGCCACGCCGAAGGCGAGCGCGAGGGGCAGCGCGACCACCGCGACCGTCAAGCCGGCGAGCAGGTCCCGTCCCCAGGCGTGCCCCGAGCTGGGCAGGTCGCGCCGGGACGGGAGCAGCCTCACTCCGGGTCGTTCCCCTCGTGGCCGACGCGGAACGGCGTGCGCACGCCCTCGTACATGAGGTGCGCGACCAGTCCCTGCGCGGCGTGCGGCAGGTTGTGGCAGTGGTCCATCCAGATCCCGGGGTTGTCGGCCACGAACGCGATCTCGTAGGTCTGCCCGGACGCCACGTCGATCGAGTCGGCCCACCACGGGCTGCCGGTCGCGCGGGTGCCGTTGCGCGACAGCACGACGGCGTGGTGCCCGTGCAGGTGCATCGGGTGCGTCGCGCGGCTGTGGTTGCTGATCGTCATGCGCACCACGTCGCCCTCGGCGACGACGAACATCGGCACGTCCGGGAACAGGTGTCCGTTGATCGACCACCACATGCCGGGCTTGCCGTCGACGAAGCCGGGCCGCCGGCCGACCGAGTAGCGGAACCGCCGGTCGGGGTGGTCCGGGTCGAAGCCCAGCGGCGCCGGCGTGCCGTACCCGAGCAGGTCGAGGGTCCTCGCCGGCTGGGGGAGCGCCGGCACGTCCGCGCCGACGACGAGGTGGCTGCCGCCCAGCTCCACCCGGGCCGGGGCGACGACCTCGAGGTCCGCCCGCCCGCCCGCGGTGACGAGCACGGACCGGTCGGTCACCTCGGTCGGCCCGTGCAGGTCGTAGCCGTCCATCGCCAGCAGCCGGTACGGCGAGCCGCTGACCCAGGCGCGCAGCGAGCCGTTGTCGGTGTTGAGGACCCGGACGCGCACGTGCTCGCCGGGCCGGGCCGGCACCGTGTCCGAGCCCACGTGCCCGTTGACGGTCAGCTGCCCGCCGTACACGTGGGACAGGGCGAGGACGTCGCGGGTCGGGAGCGGCGCGCGGGGCGTGACGACGAGCGCACCGAGCAGGCCGCCGCGGACCTGCGCGTGCGAGACCTGGTGGGAGTGGTACCAGAAGGTGCCGGCGTGGTTCGCGACGAAGCGGTAGGTGTAGCTGCCGCCGCGCGCGACCGCGTCCTGCGTCACCCCGGCGACGCCGTCCTCGGCGTTGGGGACCTCGACGCCGTGCCAGTGCAGGGTGACGCCGTCGGGGACGCTCGCGTTGACGAGGGTGACCTGCACCAGCTGGCCCTCGACGGCGCGGATCGTCGGGCCGGGGGAGCTGCCGTTGACGGTGTACCCGTCGACCTGCTCACCGGAGGCGAGCCGCAGCCGCTCCTTGCGCGCGGTGAGGGTGACCGTCACGTCGGCCGAGCGCTGCGGGTCGGCGACCAGCGAGGTCAGGCTGACGTCGTGCATGCCGGCCATGCCGGCCATGGAGGGGCCGCCGCCGAGGTCGTCGTAGCCCATGTCCATCACGGAGTACGAGCCCGGCAGCCTGCTCTGCTGCCACATCCACCCGAGCCCCAGCACCAGCGCCACGGCCAGGGCCAGGGGCAGCAGGGTACGGAGGCGTCGGGTCATGACCCCCGTGATGCTGCCAGGTCAGACGGCGACGGGCGCAGCGGCCTCGGCCGCCGCGGCCTTGCGCACGGTCACGATCGCCATCGCGAAGATGCCGAAGCCGTTGAGCGCGTGCAGCGGCGCGAGCACCACCACGTCGTGCAGGGTCAGCCCCAGGAACACCTGCAGCGCCACCATCCCGAACAGGATGCCGCCGCGCTGGGCGGCGCCGGGGAGCTGCTTGTTCGCGAGCAGCGACACGATGAGGAAGACGATCGCGATCAGCGGGATGATCATCATGCCGTTCATGCCGTGGATGGCGAAGCCGCCGACGCCCTGGAAGTGCAGGTCCTCGTCGTCGATGAGCTGCTTGGTCAGGGTGTGGCCGTCGTCGATCCAGTGCCCCAGCCCGGCGAGGGCGTAGGCGATCGCCATGGCCTGGATGACGACCTCGGCGGCGAGCAGGCCGGCGAGGACCTGGTGGGCCTTGCGCATGTGTCCCCCTGAGTGACGACGAGTGTGTCCTGCGTCACATGGGTAGGGCTTGGCGATCAAGAGGTCAAGCACCTCGGGGACACCAGGAGGTAGCAGTCGCCTTGCTAGCCCAGGTGCTCGCTCGCCTCACGTATGAGGTGCGAGTCGAGCTGGAGCTGCGTCGCCACCGACGAGGGCGGCGTCCAGCCCTGCCCGAGCAGCACCCGGTAGAGCAGCATCCGGGCGTTCAGCACGGCCTCGCTCGCGGCCAGGCCGCGGTCGTAGAGCTCGGGGTCGGGGTCGTTCTCGTCGCGCAGCCGCTGCTCGATGCCGTCCCGCCGTACCAGGGCGTCGTGCAGCTTCCAGATCGCCTCGTGCAACGCGTCCTCGTGGGAACGGGTCACTCCGCTACCTCCACGTCCACCTCCGTCCCCTGTTCCTCCCAGCGTCGGTCCTCGTGAAACCGGACGCCAGGGGCCGAACAGGTGACGTACGGTCGAGAGCGTGCCGGACGTGACGTTCAAGGACCTGTGCATCGACGCCGCCCGCCCCGACGTGGTCGCCGAGTTCTGGGCAGCCGTCCTCGGCCTGCGCCTGGAGCGGCACGAGGACGGCGACGCCCACCTCGTCGGGCCGACGAAGCAGCACACGGTCTGGGTCAACGGCGTCGCCGAGGCCCAGGACGTGAAGAACCGCGTGCACCTCGACGTGCGCTTCGACGACCCGACGGTCGTCCCCGGCGCCACGGCGGTCCGCGAGCCGACCGAGGACGACCACTGGCGGGTGCTCGCCGACCCCGACGGGCTGCTGTTCTGCGCGATGGGCCCGCGCGAGGGCGAGCCGCCCGGGGCGTTCGAGCTCATCGTCGACAGCGCCGAGCCGGAGGCGATCGGGGAGTGGTGGGCCGCCCGGTACGGCGTGCCGCTCCAGCGGCAGGAGGGCGTCGGCTGGGTGTGGCTCGAGGACGTGCCCGGCTCGCCGTACCGCTACTGGGTCTTCAACCCGGTGCCCGAGCCGAAGACGGTGAAGAACCGCGTGCACTGGGACGTGCTGCTCGAGGGCGCGTCCGTCGAGGACCTCGTCGCGGCCGGCGCCACCGTCGTACGCGCCCAGGACGAGGAGATCGGCTGGACCGTGCTGGCCGACCCCGAGGGCAACGAGTTCTGCGCGTTCACGCCCGACCCGGTCGGCGACTAGCCTCCAGCGCCATGAGCACCTACTGCGCCCCCTGCCTCGCCGACCTCGCCCTCGTGCGCGAGGCCGTCACGTCCGTCTCGGGTACGGCGGCCTGCGTGGCGCACGCGGTCCTGCTGACCCACCCGCACGACAACCCGCAGCGCCGGCTCACCCGGCTGTCCGACCTGAGGGCGATGGCGGAGGGCAAGCTCGCCACCGCCTCGGCGGAGGACGTGCCCGCCATCGAGCTGCTGGTCCAGGAGTACGCGCTGGCCGGCGCGATGGACATGACCGTCCCGCTCAAGGAGCTCGCGGGCGACCGCACCCCGCGCCCGCCGAAGACCCGCAACCGCGGGCGCGGCCGCGACCGCGACGGGCGCCCGGAGGGCCGTCCGGGCGGCGACCGGCCCGGTGGCGAGCGCGGCCCGCGCCCCGAGGCCCCCGCCGGCGAGAGGGCTCCCGAGACCCTCGTCACCGGCGCGGCGAGCGTCTCCGAGCCGACGTCGCCCACGCCCGAGGTGTCAGCTGCCGAGAGCGCCCCGGCTCCCTCGCAGCCGGACAGCCCGGCGGCGGACAGCGCGCCGGCTCCCGCGGCTCCCGCGCCCGAGGCTGCGGCCGCTGCGCCCGAGGCACCCGCTGCCCCTGCACCTGAGGCTCCGGCCGCCCCCGCGCCCGAGGCGCCGGTTGCGGAGTAGCTGGCCCAGCGCGGCCGGGCTCGCAGGTGGGCTCGGCCTCGACGCCCTGCTGGGCGACCCGCGGCGCGGCCACCCGGTCGCGGCGTTCGGCTCCGTCGCCGCCCGCACCGAGCGGGTGCTGCACCGGGACTCCCGCGCTGCCGGCGCGGCGTACGCGGGCCTGCTCGGCGGGGGGACGGCGCTGGCCGGTGCGGTGCTCGCCGCGCGCGCCCGGCACCCCGCCGTACGCGCGGTCCTGACGGCGGCCGCCACCTGGTCGGTCGTGGGCGGCACGACGCTGCGGCGCGAGGCGCTGGCCATGCACGAGCTGCTGGCCGTCGGCGACCTCGACCGGGCCCGCGAGCGGCTGCCGCACCTGTGCGGGCGCGACCCCGCCGGGCTCGGCGCCGCCGACCTCGCCCGCGCCACCGTCGAGTCCGTCGCCGAGAACACCTCGGACGCCGTGGTCGGCCCTCTCCTGTGGGGCGTGGTCGCCGGGGTCCCCGGTCTCGTCGGCTACCGGGCGGTGAACACGCTCGACGCGATGGTCGGGCACCGGAGCCCGCGGTACGAGCGGTTCGGCTGGGCGTCGGCCCGGCTCGACGACGCCGTCAACCTCGTGCCCGCGCGCCTCACGGCGGCGCTGGCCACGGTGCTCGCCCCGCTCGTCGGAGGGCGCCCCGCGGAGGCCCGCCGGGTCTGGGTGCGCGACGGGCACAAGCACCCGTCGCCCAACGCCGGCCCCGTCGAGGCCGCGTTCGCCGGGGCGCTCGGTCGCACCCTCGGGGGCCGGCTCGCGTACGGCGGCCGCGTCGAGGACCGCCCCCTGATGGGCAACGGCCCCGCGCCGGACGTCGCCGACATCCCGCGCGCCGCGCGGCTCTCGACCGCCGTCGGCCTGACGACCGGGGTGCTCGCGGTCGGTGCCCGCAGCCTCGTCGTACGGCGGTCCCGTCGGTGAGAGGGGCGCTGCTCGTCGCGGGCACGACCTCCGACGCGGGCAAGTCGGTCCTCACCGCCGGGTTGTGCCGCTGGCTGTCCCGCCAGGGGGTGAAGGTCGCGCCGTTCAAGGCCCAGAACATGTCGCTGAACTCAGCCGTCACGGCCGACGGCGCGGAGATCGGCCGGGCGCAGGCGATGCAGGCCGCGGCCGCGGGGATCGAGCCCGAGGCCGCCATGAACCCGGTGCTGCTCAAGCCCGGCAGCGACCGAACCTCGCAGGTCGTGGTGCTCGGCCGGCCGTACGCCGAGGTCAGCGCGCTGTCCTACCGCGAGCACAAGGCCGCGCTGCTCGACGTCGCGCTGGCCTCGCTCGCCGACCTGCGCAGCCGCTTCGACGTGGTCGTCTGCGAGGGCGCCGGCTCGCCCGCCGAGATCAACCTGCGCGCCACCGACATCGCGAACATGGGCCTCGCCCGGGCAGCCGACCTGCCGGTGCTCGTCGTCGGCGACATCAACCCGGGGGGCGTGTTCGCCGGGCTGTTCGGGACGCTGGCCCTGCTGTCGGCGGAGGACCAGGCGCTCGTCGCGGGCTTCGTCGTCAACAAGTTCCGTGGCGACCCGGCCCTGCTCGAGCCGGGGTTGCAGATGCTGACCCGGCTGACCGGCCGTCCGACGTACGGCGTGCTGCCCTGGGCGGAGGGGCTGGCGCTGGACGTGGAGGACTCGCTGGGGCTGAGTGCCCCGGTGGAGGCGCTGCCGCCGCTGGGCCGCGACGTGCTGCGGGTCAGCGTGGTCCGGCTGCCGCGGCTGTCGAACTGGACCGACGTCGACGCGCTGCGCTCGGAACCCGGCGTGCTGGTGCGGTTCGCGACGACGCCCGAGGAGCTCGCGGACGCCGACCTCGTCGTGCTGCCCGGGACGCGGCAGACGGTGGCCGACCTCGCCTGGCTGCGCTCCCGCGGCCTGGACGAGGCGCTGCTGCGGCGGGAGGGCCCGCTGCTCGGCGTGTGCGGGGGGTACCAGATGCTCGGCGGCCGGATCGAGGACGAGGTCGAGTCCGGCGCGGGCGTGGTGGAGGGGCTCGGGCTGCTGCCGGTCCGCACGGCCTTCGGGGCGGACAAGGTCCTCGCCCGGCCGCGCGGGGAGTGGCGCGGCGAGACCGTCGACACGGCGTACGAGGTGCACCACGGGCGGATCACCGCCGAGGGCGGGGAGCCGTTCCTCGACGGGGTGCGGGTCGGGCAGGTCTTCGGCACGGTGTGGCACGGCGCGCTGGAGAGCGACGGCTTCCGGCGCGCGCTGCTGGCCGAGGTGGCCGCCGTGACCGGCCGGTCCTGGGAGCCGGGCACCCGCGCGTTCGAGGACGTGCGGCAGCAGCGGCTGGACGTGCTCGGCGACCTGGTGGCGGACCACCTCGACACCGACGCCGTGGTCCGCCTGCTGTCGGACGGCGTCCCTGCCGGCCTCCCCTTCGTCCCCCCGGGCGCCCCCTAGCCGGCGGCCATCGCGTCCTTGAGGGCGGCGGCCGCCTGCTCCTTGCTCACGTGCACGAGGACCCGGAAGACGACGGCGGCGGTGGCCAGCAGACCTGCGGCCACGAGGAAGCCGGCGCTCCAGCCCGCCACCGTGTCCTGCGTCAGCTTGCCGTACACGGCCCCCAGCTCGGCGCTGAGCGGCTGGCGCGGATGTGCCTGCAGGTACTGCTGCACCTGCTGCTGCGTCGCGAGGTGGCCGGGGAACAGGTGCTCGGTGCGCGTGGCGCT
>DATJGA010000238.1:0-6956 GCA_035495395.1 Mycobacteriales bacterium
GCCCACCTCCGGCCGGGTGCTCATCGACGACGTCGACGTGAGCCGGCTCCCGCCGTACCGGCGCGCCCGACGCGGGATGGCGCGCACCTTCCAGCGGCTCGAGGTCTTCGGGACGCTGACCGCCCACGACAACGTGCTGGCCGCGGCCGAGTTCCGGCGCTCCTGGTCGGGCGACCACGACGACCCGCGCGCCGTGGCGCAGGCGGTGCTCGAGCGGGTCGGGCTCACCCACGTCGCGGACGAGCGCGTCGACGCGCTGCCCACCGGCCTCGCCCGGCTCGTCGAGCTCGGCCGCGCGCTCGCGACCAAGCCACGGCTGCTGCTGCTCGACGAGCCCGGCTCCGGTCTCGACGTCGCCGAGAGCGAGGCGCTGGGCGACCTGCTGCTCGACCTCGCCGCCGAGGGCATGGCGGTGCTGCTCGTCGAGCACGACGTCGAGCTGGTGATGCGGGTGTGCAGCCGCATCACGGTCCTCGACTTCGGTCAGGTCATCGCCGCGGGGACGCCCCGGGAGATCCAGCAGAACCCGCATGTCCAAGCGGCGTACCTCGGACAAGAGGACCCTGAGCTCGAGGAGGTCGTCGGATGAGCACCCCCGCTCTCGAGCTGAAGGACGTCCGTGCCGGGTACGGCCGGATCGAGGTCCTGCACGGCGTGAGCCTCGCCGTGCCGGCCGGGTCGGTGTACGCGCTGCTGGGCCCGAACGGCGCCGGCAAGAGCACGACGATGGCCGTCGCCTCCGGCAAGGTCCGGGCGACAGCCGGCTGCGTGCACGTCGCCGGCAGCCACGTGAACACCGTCGCCCCCGAGGCGCTGTCCCGCGCCGGCGTCTGCCGCATCCCCGAGGGCCGCGGGGTGTTCCCGAACCTCACGGTCGCCGAGAACCTCCGCATGTGGACCTACGCCAGCGACCTGTCGACCAAGGAGGTGCAGGAGCGCACCTTCACGCGCTTCCCGCGCCTCGGCGAGCGGCGCTCGCAGCTGGCGGGGACGATGTCCGGCGGCGAGCAGCAGATGCTCGCCATGAGCCGCGCCCTGGTCACCGAGCCCGGCGTGCTGCTGCTGGACGAGATCTCGATGGGCCTGGCGCCCAAGATCGTGTCGGAGCTGTACGAGGTGGTCGCCCAGCTGGCCGCGGACGGCATCAGCATCCTGCTCGTCGAGCAGTTCGCACGCACCGCGCTGGCGGTCGCCGACTACGCGGCGGTGATGACCGGCGGGCGGATCGCCCTCGTCGGGCAGCCCGCCGACGTCGCAGACTTCGTCAACGAGGCCTACCTAGGAGGAGCCGCATGAAGGCACGACGCACGGCGGTGGTGCTCATCGCCACGGGCGCCGTCTGCCTGGCAGGATCGGCGCTGCCCCTGCTCGCCACGGCAACGGCCGTGGACGAGCCCGGCTCGGGCTTCGGCGCCTTCAGCCTCGCGGCGAACGCGCCGGTGATGCAGGTGCGCGAGGACTACGCCGCGTCCAACTGCTCGGCCTCGCACGCGGGTACGGCGGCCTGCGAGGGCGTGCTCAACGAGTCGGTGTCCACGCTGCGCAACGGGCCGGTCGGGCACGCGCTCGCCTCGGTGGGCTGGCCGGGCACCCTCGGCGGGAACCTCGGCAGCCTGCTGCTCGTCGCCGGCGACGGCAACCCCACGGGCCAGCCGGTCCCCAGCCAGGTCACGGTGCTCAACGACCCGGTCCGGGCGGAGAACTTCACCAACGGCCCCAAGGACACGGTCACCAACGACACCGTCCCCGGCGCCCTGATGACGGCGACCGCGACGGCGAGCAAGGTGGTGGCGGAGTCGACCATCGCGTCCGCGAAGTCCAGCCCGCTCGGCACCTTCGGCCAGATCCACAGCCTGAGCAGCACCGAGCTCACCGGCGCCAAGCAGGCCGTCGCCAAGGCCGCCAGCCAGGCGCACGACCTGACGCTGGGGCCGCTGCACCTGGGCGCGGTCGTGTCGCAGGCGACGGCCACGACCGACGGCAGCAAGGCGGTGGCGACCGGCAGCACGACGGTCACCGGTGCCACGGTCAACGGCATCCCGGTCATCGTCGACGAGCACGGCGTCACCATCCAGGACCAGCACCAGCCCTTCCCCGGGGTGGTCACCGACAGCGTGAACAGCGCGCTCACCCAGGCCGGCATGACCGTGCTGCTGAGCAGCCCGAGCGGCAAGCCCACCGGCGGTGACGTCGACTACGACGCCGGCAGCCTCATCGTCATCTGGAAGCAGCAGGGCGCCGGGACGCTGACGCTCCTCATCGGCGGCGCGCAGGTCTCGGTGCGCAGCTCCCCCGGCTACGACTTCGGCGGCACCACCGGCGGTACGACGGGTGACGTCGGTGGCACGACCGGCGGCGTCACGGTGCCCAGCTCCGGCCAGCCCGGCATCACGCCGGGCGGCGTGGACGTGCCGACGGGCGGCGCCCCGGCCCCGTCCACGACCGGTGCCCCGCCGGTCGTCGCCACCCCGGCAGCCGCGGTCACCGGGCTGTTCCACGGGCTCTCGCCCTGGCTCGCCGTCCTCGGCGTGCTCGGCGCCTCCCTCGTCATGGCCGGGCTGCGCCGGCTGCCCGACCAGGTGCTCGCCACCTCCGCCGCCGCCTGCCCGCAAGGAGACCTCGCATGACCGTCGTCACCCAGACCGGGCTGACCGCGCCCACCTCGTCCGAGGCGCGCCAGGAGCGGCTGGCCGACCGCGTCGGGGGCCTGCGCGGACGGCGGATCGTGGGCGACCGCTGGATGCTCGTCATCGGCGGCTTCCTGCTCCCGCTCGGCATCGTGCTGGTGCTGCTGGGCTGGTGGGGCGCCTCGCACACCGTGTTCGTCTTCGAGCAGGTGCCGTACCTGCTGTCCGGCGGTGTGCTCGGCCTCGCCCTGGTGGTGTCCGGCGGCTTCGTGTACTTCGCCTACTGGCTCACCCTCATGGTGCGCGAGAGCCGGCTCGGGCGGGCCGAGCTGTCCGCCGCGCTGGAGCGCGTGGAGCGGCTGCTCGAGGAGAGCGCGACGCCCCGGACGGCGCGCACCGCAGGCGCCCCCGCCGGCCGGCTCGTCGCGACGCGGGCCGGCACGATGCTGCACCGGCCCGCCTGCGTCGCGGTCGACGGCAAGAGCGACCTGCGCGAGGTCACCTCGGAGACGCCGGGGCTCACCCCCTGCAAGCTCTGCGACCCGCTCGGCTGATCAGCCGCCGAGGGCGCCGACGATGCCCTCGAGCGTCGCGCCGCCCTTGGGCGCGATGAACAGCCCCTCCGCCTCGGTGAGCAGCCGCCCGTCGAGGTGGCAGGTGCCGTGCACCCAGCGCTTGCGGCCCTCCGTCCGGTCCACCCACGCCCGCACGTCCAGGTCGCGATCCAGGGGCGTCGGCGCGAGGAAGCGGATCGTGATGGACCCGGTGAACCCGGCGCCCAGCTGCGAGCGCCCGAGCAGGTCGTCGTACATCGCCGCGACCATCGCGCCGTGCGCGTGCCCCGGCGGTCCCTGGTACGCAGGGCCGAAGCGCACCGTGCCCTGCGTGCGCCGGCCCTCGGGTCCGTCCGGGCCCTCGGTCACCGCCCACATCCGCAGCGGCGGGGCCAGGGCGTTGGCCCCGCCCGACACCGGGTTGAGCCGGTTCGGGTCGTACGGCCGGACGACGGCGCCCGGGGCCGGTGCGTGCACGCTGGACACCGCCTCGAGCCCGTCGGCGAGCCGGCGGGCCAGCGCGACGTGCGGCAGCAGCTCGCCGGGGAGCGGCCGCACCTGGACGGCGGCGGCCAGCACCCGCCGCAGCTCGTCGGCCAGGGCCTGCAGCTCCTCGGCGACCTGCTCGGGGTGGTCCGCGCCCAGGACGGCCTCGTCGTCGGCGGTGCTCTCGGTCACCGTGCGACCCTAGCCAGCCGCCCGCGGAGGGGTCAGGTCAGGATGATCTGCTTGCCCTGCGAGGTGACCAGGTTGTCGACGTCGAAGGTCGTCTCGACCGGCGGCGTGGTGAACCCGCCCGGGATCCCGGCCTGCATCCGCGGCATGAGGATCTCGTCGCGGAACGCCTCCCAGCTGGCGCGCGACTCGTGCACCGCCGTGATGGTCCAGCCCTCGGCGGACGGCCCGGCGGCGTGGAAGAGCTGGCCCTTCGGCAGCACTCCCGGCCCGGGGTGGACGGCTGCGATGGAGGCCTCGTACTGCTCCTTGGTCCCGCCGGGGAAGGTGTGGATGACGCCGTGCGGACTCGTGGCCATGGCCGCTCCTGTCGAGGTGTGGGCGTGCAGGCCTGTCGTCCTCCTCCGCGGGCCCCCTGTCAATGACCTCGCCGGGCTACGGCGTGCGGACGGCGCCGCTGTCGGGGCTCGCCATGAGGGACGCCTCGTTGACGGCCTCGAAGGCGGACGCGGGGATGCGCTTGAGCTCGTCCAGCATCGGGCTGGTCCAGCGCGAGTCCGACGTCCCCTGGAAGTACCAGGGCGAGCCGTTGTCGGCGAGGATCAGGCCGTAGGTCTTCATGGCGCGCAGCACGACCTGGGTGTCCCCGCGGTAGCGGGTGATCGCGAAGCCGGCCTTGAGCCGGAACCGCGCCCCCATCGGCGGGTACGCCGCGTTCGTCACCGACCCCGCCTGGTGCCGCGCCGGCCACAGGTACGCGCGGTTGGTGACGTCGGTGGTGAAGCGGATGGCGTGGTCGACCTTGCCCGCGGCGACCTCGTCGTACCGGAGCAGGCCCGGCAGGATCGGCAGCCCGGCGGCGTCGGCGCTGGTCCAGCCGGCGGGCCGCAGCGCGTTGCTCTTCAGGTTCCACCACGCTCCCGAGCCGGCCAGCCACGCGCTGCCACTGCGCCGGGTGAGCCAGGTCTCGTAGACCTTGCAGTAGGTGCGGTCCACGACCACCGTGTGCCGGTCGCCGCTGGTCCACTGGCCGCCCTCGACCTTGGTGTCGCTGCCGAGCGGGTAACCGACCCGGTCGCTCTCGCTCGCGTAGTCGAAGCGCACGGCGACCCGCGGGTGGCTGCCGTACACGTAGGTGATGGGGATGCCGTACGGCACCGGCTGCGCGCCGTACGACGGGCCGAAGTCGGGGTGCAGGGTCCGCGTCGGCGACATGTGGCTGATCCACTGCGCGCTGCGGGTGTTGACCGGCAGCTTGCTGACGTCGGCGTGCCAGACGTTGTTCGCGGGGAACGCCGGGCAGGTGGTGCCCGGCAGGTTCTTGCTCGTCGCCGCGAGGGCGGGCGAGGCCAGCAGGCAGCCCAGCACGGCAGCGAGGGCCAGCGGACGGCGCATGCGTCCTTATCGACCGCGGGGCGCCCCGTCCGCACTGCCGGACGGGTGAGAGCGAACTAGCAGCGCGGCTTCGTGAACACGTAGCAGGCGAGCGGCGGCTCGTCGGCCGTCTCCGGCGCCCCGACGAGGTTCACGTCGGGGACGACGATGCTCACGATGGCCGGGGCCAGCTGCGCGGGCTGCAGGTAGTTCTGCGGGTTCGCCGGGTCGATGCCGGGCTGGTACTGCTGGTCGCAGACCGCGGCCGGTACCCGGGCGGGGACGGCCGGGCCGTCGTGGTCGAGGGCGTCCATGACCAGCCCGTACGTCACCGGGTCGACGGTGCCGTTGAAGTTGTGCTCGTACACGTCGTTCGGGCACAGGTCCTGCACGGCGACGTTGGTGATCCGGCCCTGCCCGGTGTGCAGCGACGAGGACGCGGTCGCCGGGGTGTCGCTCGGCTTGACCTCCTCGTCGTTGTGCGTGAAGACGTTCGTGTACGAGATCCCGCGGAAGGTCTCGGTGCGGCTGTTGAGGGCCTCGATGAACTTGGCGGTGGCCGCCTGCTGCCACGCCGCGGGGACGCAGCTCGTCACGCCCGGCACGCAGGAGCCGCCGGCCGTCGTGCCGTGGTTGGTCGGCGCCATCCCGACGACGTCGTCGACCATCGGCCGGGTGTCCGGCCAGAACCGCAGCGCCCACCGCATCGACATGCCGCCCTGGCTGTGGCCGACGACCGCGACCTTGCGGCCCGCCATCCGGTGCATCGTGCGGATGCCGTAGACGAGGTACTCGCCCGCCACCTGGATGTCGCCGAGGGTGTGGTGCGGGGGCGTCACCGCGCACCACGGCCGGTGCTGCGCGTTGAACGCGCGCTCGTAGTTCCAGGAGAAGTTCTGCTCCGCCGTCGCGCTGGTGCCCGGGCTGAGCAGCACCGGCTCCAGGTGCCCGTGCCGGAAGTCGCCCTCGCAGTGCAGCCCCGCCTTGAGGTCCGCGGCCGGCACGCTCAGCCGTGGCCCGGGCCGGTCAAGGGGCGCGTACGGCGAGGCGGCGGCTCCCGCCGTACCTGCTGAGGCGAGCGCCCCCACCGTGGCGAGCGCGACCAGCGACCGCAGCACCGACGACCGACGCACGAGGACCTCCTCCACGGGGCCCGGGGGGACCGCCGTACGGAGGAGTTCGACGCCCGCGCGCGGGTACCTGTCAGTTGTGACTAGGCGCACGGTGCCGTTCGGACCCAGAAGAGGGGACAAAAGGCGGATGGTGCCGGACCAGGACAGGGTCGACGCTTCGGTCAGTGGGAGAGGAGCGCGATGATGCTCACCAGGACCCGCGAGGCCCGCGCAGAGGCCTACCGCAACGACATGCTCAGCCGCATCGCGGCCGCCGCCGCCGAGGCCCGCCGCCGCCGGACGACCCCGCCGCAGGCTCCCCCGCAGTAGGACGGGCAGCAGCCGACCGGGCCGGTTGACAACCGCACCGGGGCCCACGAGCGTGAGAGGGCTTGATCGGGCCTTGGTCGGCGCTGCGCCGACCCCGCGTGCCCGGGTCGGGCTGGAAGGTCCGTCGTGACCCCTGCCCGTGCCCTCGCCCTCACCGTGCACGCCCTCGTCGCGCTCGGCCTGGCGGCCTGCGCGTCGAGCGCCGGATCGACGGCGGCCCCGTCGCCCACGACGGGGGCGAGCCCGGTCCTGCCGACCATGACGCCCGAGGCGACGATCGCCGT
>DATJGA010000239.1:0-2583 GCA_035495395.1 Mycobacteriales bacterium
CCCCGGCCCGGTGCGCGTGGGCGAAGCCGAGCATCCGGCCGGCGCGGGCGGCGTCCCCGGCCCCGCGGTGGTGCACCACCTCGACGAGGGTGCTGCCGGTGCCGAGCACCTCCCGCCACCGCGCCAGGTGCGCGGCCGCGAGGTCGGGCCTCTTCTGCGCGAGGGCCCGGCCGAGCTCGGAGGCGGGCCCGAGGAGCACGGCGAGGGCGCCGTCCTGGGCGACGGCCCCGGCGTGCTCGGCCACGAGGTCGAGGGAGGTCACCGGGGCGCCGCGCTCGCCGGCCAGGTGGGTCGCGGAGACCAGCCGGCACAGCGCCGCCCAGCCGCGCCCGTCGCGGGCGAGCAGGGTGATGCGCGGCAGCGCGTCGGTGCGGTCGAAGGCGCCGCCGCGCGCGGGGGTCCTCCTGCGCGCGACCGCCGGCGGCTCGAGCGGCGCGACCGCGAGGTCCACGCCGAAGAGCGGGCGGACGCCGGCCGCCTGGCAGGCCTGGGCGAACTTCACGACGCCGTACGCGCCGTCGCGGTCGGTCAGCGCGAGGGCGTCCATGCCGTGCTCCGCGGCGCGGGCGACGAGCTGCTTCGGGTGGGACGCCCCGTGCCGCAGGGAGTAGCCGCTGGCGACGTGGAGGTGGACGAAGGGGTCCATCACCCTGCGAGGCGGGCGGCGAGCGTCGTCTCCACCACCGCCACGAAGGACTGGGCGTCGCGGAGCAGGTCGTCGGCCTCGCGCGGGCTGACCACGCCGGCCAGGCCGGCCTCCGCCGCGGCCCGCTTCGCCGCCCCGGCCGCGAAGAACCCCGCCCACTCGCGCAGCTCGGGGGCCACGTCGGCGAGCAGCGCCCACACCGGTCGCGGCCGGCTGCGCCGCGTCGGCGCGACCGGGCGGGTGCGGCACGCGAGGACCGCCGCGGCGGCACGCAGCGCGGCGAGGTGGGCGAGCGCGTACCGCTCGCCGGGGGCGGTCGTGCGGGCGGCGTCGGTGAGGCCGCGGTGCGCGAGGCCGAGGAGGGAGGACGGCGCTGTCATCGCCCACCGCTCACGCGGCTCGCTTCGTCCCTCAGCTCGCCTGGTTCGCTCGTCATCAGTCGAGCACCCGCTTCAGGGTCCACCCGGTGCGCCAGCTGAAGCACAGGTCGTAGGTGCCCCGTCCGCCGGACAGCGCGGCGAGCCGGCCGCTGTCCGCCTCGACCCGCCACCACTGCTGCTCCCGGTCGTCCAGCTCCTTCGGCGCCCCCTGCCACCAGGCCCCCGCGGCGGTCCAGCGCGCGAGCACCTCGCGGACGACGTACAGCCGGCCCCGCCACAGGAACTGCTCCGGCACCGCGCCCTGCTCCGCAGCGGCGGTGCGGACCTCCACGGGGTCGGCGTGCAGGCGGGTCATCGGCCCGTCCCTCCTCTCGATCGGGCGGAGGAGTCGGTGGCGTGTGAGAGGGTTCGGCACGTCGGGGAAGGACTCTCCGTGTTCGAACACCTGTTCGAACACCTCCAGTAGACCGCGCCCCGGCCGGACCGTCAAGGGGGGCCTGTGGAGACCGGGTACCGCAGCTGCACCGTCGCCTCTCCGCTCGGCGAGCTGCTCCTCATCGCCTCCGCGAAGGGGCTCGTCGAGGTCTTCCTGCCCTCCTCCAAGGGCGTGCCCGCGACCACCTCGGAGAAGCACGACCCGGGCTTCGGCTGCCTGCCCGACGCCCGCGCGCAGCTGCACGACTACTTCGCCGGACGGCTCCAGGGCTTCGACCTCCCGCTCGACCTGCGCGGCTCGCCGTTCCAGCTCTCGGTGTGGCACGCGCTGACGACCATCCCCTTCGCCGAGACCCGCTCGTACGGCGAGATCGCCGCCCAGGTCGGCGCGGACCCCGCTGTCGCCTCCCGCGCGGTCGGTCTCGCGAACGGCGCGAACCCGGTCGCGATCGTCGTCCCCTGCCACCGGGTGATCGGCGCGAACGGCGACCTCGTCGGGTACGCCGGGGGGCTGCACGCCAAGCGCTGGTTGCTCGACCACGAGGCCAGGACCGCCGGCGTCGTCCTGTTCTGACGCCCGGGCAGCACCGCCTCACGGGGACAGTTCGCTGCGCGACCGTTTCCTGCCCGTCTCCCGGGGTAGCGGCTGAGTCAGGAGAACGTGCCCCCGCACGGAGGGAGAACGACGTGATGCGCAGGCGCAGGGTCATGACGGACGAGACAGGCGTGCTCGCGGCACGCCGCCGCTTCGGCGGGCTGGACCTGCCGGCTGCGCTCGCAGGCATGCTGAGCGGCGTCGGCCTGACGATGCTGCTCGGCGCCGGCACCACGGCGGTCGTCGCGATGCGGCACGACAACGGCGTACCGCGGAACACCCTCTGGAACGCCAGCTGGATCGCCGCGGCCGCGATCGTGGCGCTCTCGCTCCTCGTGGGCGGCTGGGTCGCCGGGCGGATCGCCCGGTACGACGGCATCGCGAACGGCTGGCTGTCCGCGCTGTGCTTCACGCTGCTCGTGGGCGGCCTGGCCGCCACCGGCCACTGGGCCGACGACCGGTGGAACCTGCTCAACGGCGTCACGGCGCCGAGCTGGGCCTCGGCGCCGACCCGGTTCGGCGAGGCG
>DATJGA010000240.1:0-4157 GCA_035495395.1 Mycobacteriales bacterium
GCTGCGACCGCCGCCACCGGTCGGCTCACCACGACGCCGGGCCCGCTGCCGAGCCGGGACGCGACCTCGTCGGCACCCGGGCGGTCGGCGGGGTCGGTCGTTGTCATGCCGGCGAGCAGCGCAGCCAGGTCGGAGGGCGCATCAGCGGGGACCCGCGGGGGGCGGCTGAGCCGCGCCAGCGCCGTCTCCGCCGTCGACCCCGGGTACTCCCGCTCACCCGTCAGGGCCTCCAGCAGCACCAGGCCCAGCGCGTACACGTCGGTGGCCGGGCCGACCTCCTCGCCACGGACCTGCTCCGGGCTCAGGTAGGCCGCCGTACCGACGGTGTCGCCCACCGCGGTGAGCGCGGCCGCGCCGACGGCGCGGGCGATGCCGAAGTCGGTGAGGAAGGGCCGGCCGCTCCGGTCGAGGAGGATGTTCGCGGGCTTCACGTCGCGGTGCACCACGCCCTGGGCGTGGACGTGGGCGAGCGCCTCGGCGACCTGCGCCCCGAGGTCACGCACCTGGTCCGGCGTCAGCGGGCCCGCCCGCAGCTGCTCGGCCAGGCTGACGCCGTCGACCAGGGCCATGACGAGGTACGCGCGGGGCGGGACGTGGTCGTGATCGGTGCCCGCGTCGTGCAGCGGCACGAGGTTCGGGTGGGACAGCCCGGCCAGGGTCCGCATCTCGGCGCGCTCGCGCTCGGGCCCGTTGAGGTCGATGCCCGGCCCGAACACCTTGACCGCCACGTCCCGGTGCAGGACGCGGTCGCGCGCCCGGAACACCTGGGCGACGCCGCCGGTGCCCAGCAGGTCGCCGAGGTCGTAGCGGCCGCCGAGGGGGCGCGGCCCGCCCGCGGCCGGACCCGGCGACGCGGTCGGCGGGACTCGCCGCGGCACGCGGACCCCTCGGGTGGTCATGTCCTCCTCCGGCCTGTCGGGGCAGCCTGCAGCACGGCAGGTCCCTGGAGCAGCCTGCCCCCCGCGCCGTGCTGCCACACGCGGCCGGGCGGCAGGTCGCCGTGCCGTGGGTCACCTCGGTTGGACGGCGACCCCGGCCGTGCCGCAGAATTGGCACTCGCAGGTCTTGAGTGCCAGGAGGAGAGCGTTGCCCACCTACCAGTACGCCTGCACCGCGTGCGGCCACGAGCTCGAGGCGGTGCAGTCCTTCAGCGACGCCGCCCTGACCGAGTGCCCGGAGTGCGGTGGCGCGCTGCGCAAGGTGTTCTCCGCCGTCGGCGTGGTCTTCAAGGGCAGCGGCTTCTACACGACGGACTCCCGGGCGAAGAGCACCAGCGCCACCGAGACCAAGACCGAGAAGAAGGCCGAGCCGGCCGCCGCGCCCAAGACCGAGTCGAAGCCGGCGGCCAGCAGCAGCACCCCCGCCGCGAGCTGACCTGTGGACGGCGCCGCCGTCCACCCCCCGCCCCTCTCTAGGGTGCGCGCATGAGCGCACCCACCATCGGGGTCATCGGCGGCTCCGGGTTCTACGCCTTCCTCGAGCACGCCGAGACCGTCCCGGTCACGACGCCGTACGGCGAGACCAGCGACCCGGTCGTCGTCGGCGACGTCGGCGGGCGCCGGGTCGCCTTCCTGCCGAGGCACGGGGCCGACCACCGCCACCCGCCGCACCGCATCCCCTACCGCGCGAACCTCTGGGCGCTGCGCTCCCTCGGCGTCCGCCAGGTCCTCGCCCCCTGCGCCGTCGGCGGGCTGCAGCCGCAGCTCGGCCCGGGCACGCTGGTCGTGCCGGACCAGCTCGTCGACCGCACCAGCGGCCGGGTCCAGACCTTCCACGACACCGGCGCCGTGCACGTCTCGTTCGCCGACCCCTACTGCCCCGCGGGGCGCGCCGCGGTGCTCGAGGCGGCGCGCGACTGGCCCGCCGTCGACGGCGGCACGATGGTCGTCGTCGAGGGGCCGCGGTTCTCCACCCGGGCCGAGTCGCACTGGTACTCCGCGCAGGGCTGGTCGCTCGTCAACATGACCGGGCACCCGGAGGCCGTCCTCGCTCGCGAGCTGGCCCTCTGCTACACCGCCGTCGCGCTCGTGACGGACCTCGACGCCGGGGTGGAGGGCGCCGAGGCGGTCACCCAGGAGGAGGTCTTCCGGGTGTTCGGGGAGAACACCGCGCGGCTGCGCGCGCTGCTGCACGACGTCGTCGCGGCGCTCCCCGAGGAGCGCACCTGCCCGTGCCCGGCGGCGCTGGACGGGATCGACCACGACCTGGTCCTGCCGTGAGGGCCCACGAGCTGCAGCGGCAGCTGCGCAAGCACCGCGCCCTGGTCGCCGGCGCGCTCACCGCGACGGGGGTGCTCGCCGCGCTGCCCGCCCTCGCGCCTTCGGCCGGGCCGTCGGTGCTCGTCGTCGCCGCCGCCCACGACCTGCAGCCGGGCCACCCGCTCACCGCCGGTGACCTGACGACCGTCGCGCTGCCCCAGGACCTGGTCCCCGCCGGCGCCCTCACCACGGTCGCGGCCGCCCTCGGCCACGCCGCCGCCGGCGCGGTACGGCGGGGCGAGCCCCTCACCGACGTGCGGCTGCTCGGCGCGGGGCTGCTGCAGGGAGCGGGCCTGGTGGCGGCGCCGGTCCGGCTCGCCGACCCCGCGGCGCTGGCCCTGCTGCACGCCGGCGACCGCGTCGACGTGCTGGCTGCGCCCACGTCCGCCGAGGGGGCGGCGACCAGGGCGGTCACCGTGGCCGCCGGGGTCCGCGTGCTCGCCGTACCGGGCGTGAAGGACGACGCGGGTGACGGCGGGCTGGTGGTCCTCGCCGCGACGCCGGCCACCGCGGCCCGCCTCGCGGCGGCCGCCGTGGGCGCCCGGCTCTCGGTGACCCTGCTGCCTCCGCTCTGATCGTTGCCAGGCCGCAGGGGGTGCGCGAGAGTCGCGCCATGGGCGGATTCAAGAAGTTCATCCTGCGCGGCAACGTCGTCGACCTGGCGGTCGGTGTCGTCATCGGCGCCGCGTTCGGGGTCGTGGTCAGCAGCTTCGTGAAGGGCGTGCTGAACCCCGTCATCGGGCTGCTGGGCAACCAGAACTTCGACCAGATGACCTGGTGCATCAAGGGCACCTGCGGCGGCACCCCGGACAAGCCGGTCGGTCACGTGCTGCTCTACGGCTCCGTCCTCACGGCGCTCATCAGCTTCCTGCTCACCGCGGCGGCCGTGTACTTCTTCGTGGTGAAGCCCGTCGGGCACCTCATGGACCGCTACAAGACCGAGCCGGAGCCGGACGCCCCGACCAAGGAGTGCCCGGAGTGCCTGTCGAGCATCCCGGCCGCCGCCACCCGGTGCGCGTTCTGCACGGTGGAGCAGGTGCCGGTCTGACCGGAGCGGGGTAGGGCCTCAGCGGGGCTCGTGGTGCGGCGGGCGCTCGGCGAGGTACCGCTCCAGGTCCCGCCGGTCGTCGGCCCGCTCCGCGGGCGGCTCGGGTCGCGGCTCGTCCTCCACGGGACGGGCCCCGGCCGGGCCCACGGCCCGTCGCCGCTTGCGCGGCTGCTGCGTCCCGGTCACGCCACCAGTGTGCCGGGCGAGTCGAGGAGAGGGACACATGGGCATCAAGGACCTGCTGGGCAAGGGGCTCGGCAAGGGCAAGGAGCTCGCCGAGGAGCACGCCGACCAGATCAAGGCCGGCATCGACAAGGCGGAGGAGCTCGCCGACAAGGCCACCAAGGGCAAGTACAGCGACAAGATCGTCGCCGCGGGCGACCAGGTCGAGAAGCTCGTGCCGGGCGGCGGCAAGGACGAACCACCCACCGCCTAGCGGGTCACCGCGCGCGGGCCGTCGCGTAGCGCGCGAGCGCGTCGGCGCGCTCGCGGGCGTGCTCGACCACCGGCGCGGGGTAGCCGGCCGGCGGGTCGGCCAGCGTCCACGGCTCGTGGACCACGCCGTCCGGCACCGCGCGCAGCTCCGGCACCCAGCGCCGCACGTACTCCCCGGCCGGGTCGTGCGCCTTGCCCTGCAGCACCGGGTTGAAGACCCGGTGGTACGGCGCGGCGTCCGTCCCGGTGCCCGCGACCCACTGCCACCCGTGCTGGTTGCTCGCCAGGTCGCCGTCGACGAGGTGCGCCATGAAGTGCCGCGCGCCGTGCCACCAGTGCAGGTGCAGGTCCTTGGTGAGGAAGCTCGCGACCACCATCCGCGTGCGGTTCGGCAGCCAGCCCTCCGCCCGCAGCTG
>DATJGA010000241.1:0-5447 GCA_035495395.1 Mycobacteriales bacterium
GCGAGGTGTGCGTGAAGGGGTTCCGGGCGTCGGGGTAGACGGCCGCGAGCGCCGCCTCCCCTGCCGCGCGGTGGTCCGGGTGGGAGGCGGGGAGCCGGTCCCAGCTGATCTCCGGGCTCTGGATGAGGACCCGGTCCGGCCGCACCTGGCGGATCACGCGGCTGATGTCGCGGCGCAGCTCGAACGTCGGCGCGAGCTGACCGTCCGGGTACCCGAGGAAGACGACGTCACCGGCGCCCACCTCCTTGGCGGCCGCGCGCTGCTCCTCCTGCCGGATCCCGGCGATCGAGGAGCGCGGCACGGCGGGGTCGAAGCCCCCCGCGTCGCCGTTCGTGCACAGGCAGTACGTCACCTCGATGCCCTCGGCGGTCCACGTCGCGACCGTCCCGGCGGCTCCGAAGTCGGCGTCGTCCGGGTGCGACGCGGGCAGCCGGTCCCAGCTGATCTCCGGGCTCTGGATGAGCACCCGCTCGGGCCGCACCTGCCGGATGACCCGGCTCAGGTCGCGGCGCAGCTCGAAGGTCGCCGCGAGCTGGCCGTCGGCGTACCCGAGGAAGATCACCTCGTTGGCCCCGACCTCCTTGGCCGCGGCCCGCTGCTCCTCCTGCCGGATGCCCGCGATCCGGTCCCGGGGCACGGCGGGGTCGAACCCGCCGGCGTCGCCGTTCGTGCACAGGCAGTACGTGACCTCGGTGCCCTCGGCCGCCCAGGTGGCGACGGTGCCCGCGGCGCCGAAGTCGACGTCGTCGGGGTGGGCGGCGATGACCAGCGCGCGCGTGACGGCATCCATGCGGCCAGCCTAGGCCGGGGTTCGCCGGGGAAGGTCCGTGACGTGTGCGAGCGTTGTGGTGCACAAGGAGGCGACCCCAGGATGCGCAAGCTCGACCCGTCGGAGCTCTACGACCTCGACCCGGACCGGCCCGACCTGTCCGGGGTCGTCCTCGTGCAGGCGCTCGAGGGCTTCATCGACGCGGGCGGCGCCCGCAAGCTGGCGTCGCAGCACCTGCTCGACACCCTCCCGCACAAGGTGCTGGTGCGGTTCGACCACGACCAGCTCTACGACTACCGCGCCCGCCGGCCGGTGATGGTCTTCGCCAAGGACCACTGGGAGTCCTACGACGCCCCGGAGCTGGCCATCCACCTCGTCCAGGACGCCGACGGCCAGGACTTCCTGCTGCTGGCCGGCCCGGAGCCGGACGTGCAGTGGGAGCGCTTCGTCGCGGCCGTGCAGCAGCTGTGCTCGCTGCTCGGGGTGCGCCGCTCCATCGGCCTCAACGCGATCCCGATGGGGCTGCCGCACACCCGTCCGGTCGGCGTGATCGCGCACGGCGTCCCGACGTCGCTCGTCGAGGGCTACGACCCGTGGATCGAGACGGTGCACGTGCCGGGCAGCGCCGGCCACCTGCTCGAGCTGCGCCTCGGCGAGGCCGGCCTGGAGGCCATGGGCTTCGCCGTGCACGTGCCGCACTACGTCTCGCAGAGCGCCTACCCCGCCGCGGCCGCGCAGCTCGTGCGCGAGGTCGCGAAGAACGGCGGGCTGCGGCTGCCGGTCGAGGCGCTCGACGAGGCCGCTGCGGCGACCCGCACCGCGCTGGACGAGCAGGTCGCCGGCGCGCCCGAGGTGGCCGAGGTGGTGCGCGCGCTCGAGGAGCAGTACGACGCGTTCGTCGAGGGCCGGGGCAAGTCGCTGCTGGCCGAGGCGGAGCTGCCCACCGCCGACGAGCTCGGCGCGGAGCTGGAGCGCTTCCTGGCGGAGCAGCGGGGCCCGGAGCAGTAGCCCCCTCTCTCTTGCGTCCGCCGAAGGGGACAACACCGCTGCGGGCGCGAGCGGACGCAAGCGGGAATCAGGCGGCGCGGCGCCACCCGCGTGCGTGGAACACCTGCTCGAGCACGTCGAGGACCGCCTCCTCGTCGATCCGCCACGCGACGAGCGGGATGCGCAGGACGTTCGACCCCTCCGCGACCAGGCGAAGGTCTCGAAGCACGTCCTTCAGGCGCTGCTCGGGGGTGTCGTGGCCGGCACCGTCGACCTCGAGGACCAGCCGGTACGCCGGGAACTCGGCGTCGAGGTACTCCACCCCTGACGGACGCCGGCGCACGGACTGGCGCGTCGGCTCAGGCAGGCCGCGCCGACGCATCGCCCGTGCGACGTCGAGCTCGCCCAGCGACTGGACTCCACCCTCGAGCTCGCCGAGGAGGCGGATCAGGAGCCTCCGGCGACGGTGCCGCCGTACCCGGTCGAGGACCTGTCGGAGCTGCGCGACAGTGGTGAGCCGCTGCTGCACCGCCATCGTGACGATCAGCTGAGCCTGGCGGTCGCTGACTGCCCACAGCGCGGCATGGATCGCTGCGGTCGCCGGCGGCATCCGGCGCAGGCCCTCGGTGAGCACGTCCTCCTCGCGGAACCGGCGCGTCTCGTGGACCCGGACGCCCCTGGGCTTGGCGGGTGTCGAGCTCTTGGGCGTGCTCACGTGCAGCACCGGCTCGTCGTACCCCGTGAGGCCGGCGCGCTGGAGGGCTGAGACACCGTCGAGGGCGGCGCGGCCGCCCACTTCGAGGACAGCCACCCACTCCTGAGCCGTACGGTCCAGCGGTCCGCGGTGCTGACAGACGGTCTGCGGGCCCGTTCGCTGCCAGCGTCGCTGGCGGATCTCGTTCCGGATGAACCACCGCGGCACGCCCGCCGCCGCCAGCTGGCGGCGCGAGCAGATCTGCGCCTGGTCCTCGGCGCAGCGGATCGCCCGTGTCAGCAGATCACGGTGCCCGCTCGGTCGCATCCGAGGAGTGTCGGGCTCCTCCCGCGGACACGGTTGCCCCTGTGGATCCTCTTGCGTCCGCCGAAGGGGACAACAGCGCAACGTGGTGTGAGCGGACGCAAGAGAAGGGGGTCCGGCGCCTAGGATGAACGGGTGTTCGACCTGCCGGAGACCGCCGACCCGCGGGTCGAGCGTCTCCTGGAGGGGCTGAACCCGCAGCAGCGGCAGGCGGTCGTGCACGAGGGCGGTCCGCTGCTCGTCGTCGCGGGCGCCGGGTCGGGCAAGACGAAGGTCCTCACCACGCGGATCGCGTACCTGCTGGCGGCGCGCGGGGTGAGCCCCGGCGAGGTGCTGGCCATCACCTTCACCAACAAGGCCGCGGGCGAGATGAAGGAGCGGGTCGCCGCCCTCGTCGGCGGCCGGGCCCGCGCGATGTGGGTGAGCACGTTCCACTCCGCGTGCGTGCGCATCCTGCGGGCCGAGGCGAAGAAGCTCGGGTTCACGAGCACGTTCTCCATCTACGACCAGGCCGACGCGCAGCGGCTCATGACGCTGGTCTGCCGCGACCTCGACCTGGACCCGAAGCGGTTCCCGGCGCGCCAGCTGTCCAACCAGATCAGCGACCTCAAGAACGAGCTCGTCGACTACGAGGACGCCGCCGCCAAGGCGAGCAACCACCACGAGCAGACCCGGGCCGAGGTCTACCGCGAGTACCAGCGCCGGCTGCGCGAGGCGAACGCCCTCGACTTCGACGACCTCATCATGACGACCGTCTCGCTGCTGCAGGCGTTCCCGGACGTCGCCGAGCACTACCGGCGGCGGTTCCGGCACGTGCTGGTCGACGAGTACCAGGACACCAACCACGCGCAGTACACGCTGGTGCGCGAGCTCACCCAGCCGGTGGGCGAGCTGCCGGGCGCCGAGCTGTGCGTCGTCGGCGACGCGGACCAGTCCATCTACGCCTTCCGCGGCGCCGACATCCGCAACATCCTCGACTTCGAGGTCGACTACGCGGACGCGTCCGTCGTGCTGCTGGAGCAGAACTACCGGTCCACCCAGCGCATCCTCACCGCCGCCAACTCGGTGATCGCGCGCAACGAGGGCCGCAAGGACAAGCGGCTGTGGACCGACGCCGGCGACGGCGACCTCATCACCGGGTACGTCGCGGACAACGAGCACGACGAGGCGGCCTTCGTCGCCGAGGAGGTCGACAAGCTCACCGACGCCGGCGGCTTCCAGCCCTGCGACGTCGCGGTGTTCTACCGGACCAACGCGCAGTCCCGCGTCTTCGAGGACGTGTTCATCCGGGTCGGGCTGCCCTACCGCGTCGTCGGCGGTGTGCGGTTCTACGAGCGCAAGGAGGTCCGCGACGCGCTGGCCTACCTGCGGGTGCTCGCCAACCCCGCCGACACCGTCTCGCTGCGCCGCATCCTCAACACGCCGCGCCGCGGCATCGGCGACCGGGCCGAGGCGTGCGTCGAGGCGCTGGCCAGCCGGGAGCGGATCAGCTTCAACGAGGCGCTGCACCGGTGCGAGGACGCGCCGGGCATGGCCCCGCGGTCGGTGGCCGCCGTACGCGCCTTCGTCGACCTCATGGACCAGCTGCGGACGCTGGTCGAGGGCAACATGCCGCCCGCCGAGGTGCTCGAGGCGGTGCTCGACCGCAGCGGGTACCTCAAGGAGCTCAGCGAGAGCACCGACCCGCAGGACGAGTCGCGCATCGAGAACCTCTCGGAGCTCGTCGGCGTGGCCCGCGAGTTCGAGGAGCGGGTGCCCGACGGCGGGCTGCCCGAGTTCCTGGAGCAGGTCTCGCTCGTGGCGGACGCCGACAGCGTCCCCGACCCCGACGGCAACGGCGGCGTCGTCACCCTCATGACGCTGCACGCGGCCAAGGGCCTGGAGTACCCCGTCGTGGTCCTCACCGGCCTCGAGGACGGCGTCGTCCCGCACCTGCGCACCCTCGGCGACCAGGCCGAGCTGCAGGAGGAGCGGCGGCTCGCGTACGTCGGGATCACCCGCGCGAGGCAGCGCCTCTACGTCTCCCGGGCGACGCTGCGGATGGCGTGGGGGCAGACCACGTACAACCCGCCGTCGCGGTTCCTCGACGAGCTGCCCGAGCACCTCATGGACTGGCGCCGGCTCGCCTCGACCGTGACGAGCACCCCGGCGCTGTCACGGGCGGCGGACCGGGTCGTCGCCAGCGCCCGCAAGGCACCCGGGCTGCGGCCGGTGCCGCACCTGGAGGTGGGGGACCGGGTCACCCACGACGCGTTCGGGCTCGGGACGGTCACCGCCACCCGGGGCGCGGGCGAGCAGGCGCAGGCCGAGGTCGACTTCGGCGGGACGACCGGCGCGAAGTGGCTGCTGCTCCGGTACGCCCCGGTGGAGCGGCTCTAGACGTAGATGCCGTGGGCGCGCAGCCAGGGCCGGGGGTTGACCTTGGAGCCGTGGAGGCGGACCTCGAAGTGCAGGTGCGGCCCGGTCACGTGGCCGGTCGCGCCCACCAGCCCGAGGACGTCGCCGGCGTGGACGCGCTGGCCGGCGTGGGCCAGCACCCGGGACATGTGCGCGTACGCCGTGATGACCCCCGGCGCGTGCCGCACGAGCACGATCTGGCCGTAGCCGCCCTCGCCGGGCAGGTACCCCGCACCGATGACCACGCCGTCGCCGACGACGTGGATGCGCGCGCCG
>DATJGA010000242.1:0-3566 GCA_035495395.1 Mycobacteriales bacterium
GGTCGTCGAGCGGCTGTCCCGCCCCGGGCCGTCGGACCGGGTCGAGGTGACACCCGAGCTGCTCGACAAGGCAGCCGCGTCGCTGATGCGGTCCTACGACGGGGTGCACGGCGGGTTCGGCTCGGCGCCGAAGTTCCCGCCCTCGATGGTGCTGGAGTTCTTGCTGCGCAGGGCATCTCGCACCGGCGAGGGGCTCGAGCAGGTCGCGCACACCTGCCGCGCGATGGCGCACGGGGGCATGTACGACCAGCTCGCCGGCGGCTTCGCGCGCTACTCCGTCGACGAGCAGTGGGTGGTGCCGCACTTCGAGAAGATGCTCTACGACAACGCCCTGCTGCTGCGGGTCTACCTGCACTGGTGGCGCGCCACCGGCTCCGAGGACGCCCGGCGGGTCTGCCTGGAGACGGCCGAGTTCCTGCTCCGCGACCTCGGTACGGCGGAGGGTGCCTTCGCGTCCGCGCTGGACGCCGACGCCGCCGGGGTCGAGGGGTCGACGTACGTGTGGACCCCGGCGCAGCTCGTCGAGGTGCTCGGACCCGAGGACGGCGCGTGGGCCGCGGAGCAGCTCGAGGTCACTCCGGAGGGCACCTTCGAGCACGGCGCGTCGACGCTGCAGCGCCTGCTCGAGCCGGACGATCCCCAGCGGTACCAGGCGATCTGCGCGCGGCTGCTCGAGGCGCGGGCGCTGCGCGAGCAGCCCGGTCGCGACGACAAGGTGGTCGCGGCCTGGAACGGCCTGGCGGTCGCGGCGCTGGCCGAGACGGGAGTGCTGCTCGAGCAGCCGCGCTACCTGCAGGCGGCCTCCACGGCGATGGCGCTGGTGCAGCGGCTGCACTGGGTCGACGGCCGGTTGCGCCGGGTCTCGCGGGACGGCGTCGTCGGCGCGCACGCCGGTGTCCTCGAGGACTACGCCGACGTGAGCGAGGGGCTGCTGGCCCTCTACTGGGCGACGGGCGACCTCGAGCACCTGCGCGGCGCGCACGCCCTGCTCGAGGTGGTGCTCGAGCAGTTCGCGGACGGCGCGGGCGGCTTCTTCGACACCGCGCACGACGCCGAGCAGCTCGTACGGCGGCCGCAGGACCCCACGGACAACGCGACGCCGTCGGGAGCCGCCGCCGCAGCGGGCGCGCTGCTGTCCTACGCCGCGCTCACCGGGTCGGACCGGCACCGCCGGGCCGCCGAGGAGTGCCTGGCGACTCTGGCCCCGCTCTTCGGCAGGCACGCCCGCTTCGCGGGCTGGGCGCTGGCCGTCGCGGAGGCGCTGGTCGCCGGTCCCGCCGAGGTGGTCGTGCTCGACCGCCCGGACCTGCTCGCGGTGGCGCGGCTGGCGACCGCGCCGGGAGCGGTGGTGGCGGTCAACGGCCCGCTCGCCGAGGGCCGGGCAGCGGGTGCGGCGTACGTGTGCCGGCAGTCGGTGTGCGAGCTGCCCACCACGGACGCCGAGCGGTTGCGGGAGCAGCTCGCCGTACGGGTCTAGTGGCAGCCGTCGGGAGCGGCGACGCAGGACGTCCCGAGGGCGAGGTCCGCCCACGCCGACAGGTCGTCCCGCGCCCGGGCGAGCGCGCCGTGCGCGTGCAGCACCACGAGCACGCCCTCCGTGCCGGTCACGGTGACCGCGTCCGAGCCGTCCTTCGCGACGGCGGCGACCGACGCGTCCCCGAGCCGCTCGTCGCCCAGCGCGAAGCCGCAGCCGCGCAGGGCGGTGCGCCACGCGGCCACGGCGGCCGGGACGTCCACGCCGGTGGCCAGCGTCTCGGTCAGGGTCCCGCGCGGCTCCGCCAGCCCCCGGCTGCCGTACCGGGTGCGGCCGTACGCGGGAGCGCACGGGGTCGGCAGGGCCGGAGCGGCGTGCCACGAGGTCCCGAGGTCGCCGGGCGACACGAAGGCGCCCGCGGGCACGCTCCCGCCCGCCGTGGGTCCCACCGCGGCGGGTGCGGACGTCGGGAGGGCCGTCGGGCTCGGGGAGGCCGCGTCCTCGGGTTCACCGGACGAGCAACCGGTCAGCACGACGCCGAGGACGAGACCGAGGAGCAGCGCTCTCACGCGGTAGGCGTACCCGACCCCGAGGCGTCGGTCACCTTGGTGAGCACCACGCTGAGCAGACCCTGGTTGGTGCCGTAGTCGTCGCCGTCGATGCGGAGGACGAGCGGGCCGCTGTGCTGCGCGGTGATCGTCCACGTGTACCGGTGGTCGGCGCTGCACTGCGCCCGCATGCTCTGCCAGTCGACCGACAACCGCCACAAGCGGTGACCGTACTGGTCCCGCGGCTGCTGCTGGCCGGCGTCGGTGTCCACGCAGACCGCGTCCGCGGTGACGCCGGGAGCGGGCGACCAGGTCCCGGTCGCGGTGACCGTGTACTGCTGCCCGGCGACGACCGAGCCCGGCGTCGTGGTGCCCCACCGCTCGTGGGTGTCGACCCGCACCGGGAGCACGTCGCGTGCCACGTCGTGGATGAGGCGCACCCGGACCGCTCCGCTGTTGTCGCCGTACCCGGTGGTCGTGGTGGGCTCCCAGAGCTTGAGCGGGACCCGACCGGTGCGCGTCGGCGTGACCGTCATCGCGTAGGTGTGCGAGCTCGAGGCGCACGCACCGCCGCCGTACGTCGCGAGGGCCAGGTCGTGGCCGTCGAGGTACAGGCCGAGCTGGTCACCCGCGACCCGGGCGAGGTAGCGGTTGGGCCACCAGTCGCTGCCGCCGGTGGTGGAGCACTCCCCGTCGGCGAGGCTGCCCGAGGTGCGGTTCCAGCGCCACGTGCCGCGGACCTCGACCCGGTAGTGCTGGCCCGCCACCAGCGCGGCCCGGGTGTACGCCCCGGCGAGCGTCGGGGCGACGGTGACGGTCTCGTCCTGGAGGGGCACGCTCGCGGGCAGCGTCGCCGGGGCCCGCGGTGCGGGCACCAGCGGCGGGGCCGGCGGCCGGATGTTGCCCGCGGAGTCCGCGGTGCCGGTGGTCGCGGTGGTGCCGGTGCCGTTCACCCGGCCCGTCCAGAAGCTGGTCGTCCCGGCACCGCCCGCCCGGCTGAGGGAGATGTGGACGTGGTCGGTGTGCGGGTTGCTGCCGTGGTAGGCGCGCCACCCCTGGTTCGCGGCGTAGGCGCCCCAGATCCGCTTGTTCCAGATCACGTACATGACACCGAGGCGGCGGGCGTTCGCGGCCTTGTGCCCGGCGGCGTCGGTCTTGAGGAGCCAGGTGAGGAACGCGTTCGCCTTGGCCCGCTCCGCGGTGCTCGAGTAGCGGACGCCCCAGTCGAAGGCGCGGCCCTCCTTGTGCTCGCTGGTCCCGCCGGCCGAGCAGGCGCGCGAGATGCCCAGGCTGCGGGTGCCCGGGTAGGTCCTGAGCAGCAGGTTCTTGAGCTTCACCGTGCCCGGCTTCGGGGTCGGTGAGCAGGTGGTCTGCTTCTGGTACGTGGCGAAGCCCTCGATGGCGCGCGGGAAGCGCACCGGGGCCGTCGGGACCGCGGCGTGGGCGGCGGTGGGCAGCAGCACCAGGACGGCGACCGAGGTGGTCGCCGCCGTGCGCAGCAGCCGTCGCAGCGCGGGTCGGGACGGGGTCATGGTCTGCAGATC
>DATJGA010000243.1:0-2639 GCA_035495395.1 Mycobacteriales bacterium
CCGTCCTCGAGTCCGGGTCCCGGGCCACGAGCGTGCCGCCGTCGAGCATCGCCTGCGCCCGTGGCCGCAGGTGCAGCACCGTCCCGGAGCCGCCGACCAGCGTCCGGCCGCCGTCCGTGGCCCGGGTGTCGTCCCCGAGCCGGACCGTGAAGCCGTCGGGCAGCGCGGGCGTCCCGGTCGGGCGGCTCGTGCGAGGTCCCTGCGACGAGCGGAGCGACGCGAGCATCCTCGTGGGCTGGCTCATCCCGAGAACCCCCCGTCCGCGTGCAGGACGGACCCGTGCACCACGGGTCCGGCGGTGGCGGCGAGTTCCACGACGGCCGCGACCTCGTCGGGGTCGAGCGGCCCGGAGGTCTGCGACTGCGCGAGCTCCTCGACCGGGATGTCGTAGAGGTCGGCGGTGGCCTGGAGCATCCGGGTGGCGGTCGAGCCGGGTGAGACCGCGCACGCCGTGACGCTGGTGCCCTTCAGGTCGGCGGCCAGCCCTCGCGCGATCCCCACGACGGCGTGCTTGGCCATGCAGTACGCCGCCAGGTGCCACAGCCCGTGCTCGCCGGCCGCGGAGGCGACGGCCACGAACGCCGGGGACCGCTCGGAGCGCAGCAGGTGCGGGACGGTCGCCCGGGCGGTGTTCCAGACACCGAGCGCGTCGGTCTCCCACAGCAGCCGGAGGTCCTCGGGAGTGGTCTGCCACATCGAGGTGCCCCCGGCCATCACCGCGGCGTTGGCCACCACCACGTCGAGGGACCCGTAGGTCGCCACCGCCCGGTCCGCGGCCTCGCTCAGCGCGTCGAGGTCGCGGACGTCGGCGACGACGGGCACCACCCGGTCCGGGTCGAGCGCGACGACCGCGTCCAGGTCGGCGCGGGTGGCGAGCGGGTACGACGTACCGGCGGACGTGCCGGCGCAGGAGTCCAGCGCGTGCACCACGAACCCGCGGGCCAGCAGCCGGTGCACGACGGCCGCGCCGATGCCGCGCGCCGCACCCGTCACCAGCGCGACGGCCCCGTCGACCGGCCGCTCGGTCACGGCGTGCCCAGCGGCTCGCGGCGCGGGGCGGCGCCGGCGAGCCGGCCGTTCTGCCCGACGTCGAGGGCGGTCAGCTCCGCGACGAGGTTGCGGACCATCAGCTCGAACAGCTCGCGGCCGCGCTCGACGCTGCTGGTCGTCGGGTCGCCGAGCACGCCGTTGGCCGAGACGCTGCGCACGCCCTCGGCCCTCAGGCGCGGCATCAGCTCGGCCACCGGCTCGGTCGCCCCCGGGGCCATCAGGTCGACGCGCACCGACCAGGGCGCGAGGAAGCGCAGCACCGAGGTCTCGCTCTCGCCGGCGTGCGCGTCGGAGTCCGGCAGCGCGGTGGAGGTCCAGGCGACCGCCCGGCCCTCGTAGCGCAGCAGGTCCACGACCTTGGTCAGCGTGGCGGTGTTGCCGCCGTGGCCGTTGACGAAGATGACGCCGCTCGCCCACCGGGTGGCGGAGCGGCCGTACTCCGCCAGCAGCAGGAACAGCGCCTCGTGCCCGATCGAGACCGTGCCGGCGAAGCCCTCGTGCTCCCCGCTGGCCCCGTAGTTGACCGACGGCGCGACCAGCACCGTCGCGCCGGTGGTGTCGAGCCGCTCGGCGGCCGCGCGGGTGACGGCGTTCGCGATCATCGTGTCCGTGGCGAGCGGCAGGTGCGGGCCGTGCTGCTCGACCGAGCCCACCGGCACGAGGAGCAGCGCTGCGCCCGGGTCGACCTTGGGCCAGCGCTGCTGCCCGAGCCCCAGGGACCTGGCCGTCGGCCCCGTCGACATGGGCGTCCCGCGCACGGTGATCAGCCGCCGAGCCCGGTGAGCGGGTTCTCGTCGCAGGCCCGGTCCGGAGCCCTCGTGAGCAGGGTGAGCGGCACCGGGGCGTTGCGGACCGTGCCGGTGTGCGAGTGGTCCTGCGACGGCTGGGGCCGGACCCCACCCGGGTCGCCGGCGTTGCCCTTCACGCACTCCGGGTCCGGACCGTCCAGCGGCAGCCCGGTGAAGAACTTGGCGGCCATGCAGCCGCCGCGGCAGGAGTCGTAGGCCGAGCACCTCGTGCAGGCGCCGCCGTGCTGCGGCTCGCGCAGCTCCAGGAACAGCGGCGCGGCCTTCCAGACGTTGTCGAAGCCGCCCGCGCTGCGCACGTTGCCGGCCTTGAACCGGTCGTGGATCGCGAACGGGCAGGCGTAGACGTCGCCGACCGGGTCGACCAGGCAGACCACCCGGCCGGCGCCGCACAGGTTCAGGCCGGGCAGCGCCTCGCCGAACGCGGAGAGGTGGAAGAACGAGTCCCCGGTCAGCACTCGCTCGCCGTTGGCCACCAGCCAGTCGTAGAGCTGCCGCTGCTGCTCCGGGAGCGGGTGCAGCTCCTCCCACACGTCGGCACCCCGGCCGGACGGGCGCAGCCGGGTGAGCCGCAGCTGGGCGCCGTAGCGGTCGGCGATCGCCTTGAAGTCGTCGAGCTGGCCGATGTTCTGCCGGGTGCACACCACCGACATCTTGAAGTCGCGCATCCCCGCGGCCTGCAGGTTCGCCATCGCACGCAGCGCGGCGTCGTAGGTGCCGGCGCCGCGGACCGGGTCGTTGACCTCGGCGGTCGCGCCGTCGAGGGAGATCTGCACGTCGACG
>DATJGA010000244.1:0-10054 GCA_035495395.1 Mycobacteriales bacterium
CCGTCTGGTCCCGCACGTCGGCGACGAGCGCCCGGCGGCTGGCTCCCACCTCGTCGGCACGGCGGCGCGCCTGGGCGGCCGCCACGCCGGTCCCGAGCCCCACGACCAGCAGTCCGGCGAGGACGCGTCCCGACAGGCGCAACCGGCGGGGCTGCCCCGCCACGGCCCGGCGCGCGGCGGCCTCCGCGTAGGACGGGTCGAGCGCAGCCGCGCTCATGTCGACAAGAAGACTCATCGATCCGTCCACGCGCCGTGGCGCGCCGGCCGGATCGGGGTGCATGGGTCCATCCTGCCCCAGGACCCGTCGGCGACCCAGCAGGCTCAGGCGGTGTTGCGCTCCGCGTGCACGAGCTGGCGCACCTGCACGACGTACAGCACGCCGGCGAGCAGGTAGAGCAGGCTGCCCCAGGTCGCGAACGCCCAGCCCAGCGGCCGCATGAGGTCGGGGAACCAGCCGGTGCGGCCGGGCAGCACGACCAGCAGCATCGGGAAGGCGTAGAGCAGGTTGAAGGTGGCGGCCTTGCCGAGGAAGTGCACCGGCAGGGGTCCGTAGCCGAGGCGCTTGAGGACGGGCAGCGTCGGGACGAGCGCCAGGTCCCGCCCGACGAGGGCCAGCGCCCACCACAGCGGCAGCCCGTCGCGCGCGACGAGGGCCAGGAGCGTCGCCGCGATGTACAGCCGGTCGGCGGCGGGGTCGAGGAGCTGGCCCAGCCGGCTGAACTGCCCGAACCGGCGGGCGATCTTGCCGTCGAGGTAGTCGGACACCCCCGCGGCGATGAGCAGCAGGACCGCGCGGCCGTCCTGGTGCGTGTGCAGGACCCAGTACAGGAACAGCGGGACGCCCAGCAGCCGCAGCGCCGACAGCGCGTTGGGGACGGTCCAGACCCGGTCCGCCAGGTGCGGAGGCGGTGTCGCGTCGTCCACCGCGCCCTCCGCCTCGGTGTCCGCCGTCGTACGGCGGGTGTGCTCTGTCGGGCTGACAGGATTTGAACCTGCGACCCCTTGACCCCCAGTCAAGTGCGCTACCAAGCTGCGCCACAGCCCGCTCCCGGGTCTCCCCGAGGGCTCGCGCAGACTAGCAGGATCAGCCCTTGCTCTTCTTCTCGCGCACGCGGACGCTCACCTCGATCGGGGTGCCGGCGAAGCCGAAGTCCTCCCGCAGCCGGCGCTCGATGAACCGGCGGTAGCCGGCCTCGAGGAACCCGCTGGTGAACAGCACGAAGCGCGGGGGGCGCGTCCCTGCCTGGGTGGCGAACAGCACCTTCGGCTGCCGCCCGCCCCGCACCGGCGGCGGGGTCTGCGCGACGAGGTCGGCGACCCAGGCGTTCAGCCGCGCGGTGGGGATGCGGGTCTCCCAGCCCTCGAGCGCGGTGTGCAGGTGCCCGGCGAGCTTGTCGACGGACCTCCCGCTCAACGCGCTCACGTTCAGCCGGGGGGCCCACTGCACGCGGCTCAGCTCCCGGTCGATCTCCTTGGCGAGCACGTGACGCCGGTCCTCGTCGACGAGGTCCCACTTGTTGAAGGCCAGCACGAGCGCGCGACCGGCCTCCACGACCATGCTGATGACGCGCTGGTCCTGCTCGCTCAGCGGCTCGCTGGCGTCGAGGAGGACGACGGCCACCTCCGCGGCGTCGAGCGCGCCCTTCGTGCGCAGGCTCGAGTAGTACTCCGCGCCGCTGGCGTGGCTGACGCGCCTGCGCAATCCGGCCGTGTCAACAAAGCGCCATGTCTCCCCACCGACTTCCACGAGCGAGTCGACGGGGTCGCGCGTCGTCCCGGCGACCTCGTCGACGAGCACCCGGGTCTCGCCCACCAGCCGGTTCAGCAGCGAGCTCTTGCCGACGTTCGGGCGGCCGAGCAGGGCCACGCGTCGCGGTCCGCCCTCCTCCTCGTCGCGGTCGGCCGGGGTCTCCGGGAGGGCGTCGAGGATGGCGTCGAGCAGGTCCCCGCTCCCCCGTCCGTGCAGCGCGCTCACGACGTACGGCTCCCCCAGGCCGAGCGACCACAGCGACGCGGCGTCGGCCTCGCCGCGCTCGTCGTCCACCTTGTTGGCGGCCAGCACGACGGGCTTGCCGGAGCGCCGCAGCACCTTCACGACGGCCTCGTCGGCGTCGGTGGCGCCCACGACGTTGTCCACGACGAACAGCACCGCGTCGGCCGCGGCGACCGCGACCTCGGCCTGCGCGCTCACGTGCACCTGCAGCCCCTCGGCGTCCGGGTCCCACCCACCCGTGTCGACCACGGTGAAGCGCCGGCCGCGCCAGGTCGCGTCGTAGGTCACGCGGTCGCGGGTCACGCCCGGGACGTCCTCGACGACGGCCTCACGGCGCCCGATGATCCGGTTGACCAGGGTGGACTTGCCGACGTTCGGCCGACCCACGACGGCCAGGACGGGAGGCGCGACCTCCGGCCCGCTCACAGCGTCCCCTCTTCCGCGGGCCGGCGCGGCTCGACGACGCCGGCCTGCTCCGCAAGGAGGACGATCCGCGCCACGACCTGCTCCACCGTGAGCTCGGAAGTATCAAGGTGAACTGCACCCTCAGTCGCTGCGAGGGCGTTGGTCCGGCTGTCGAGCTCATCCCTGAGCTGGATCGACTGCTTCACCCGGTCAAGGTCCTCCGCGGAGAGCCCCTCGACCTGGGGGCCGTCGGCGGCCTCTCCCGCCGCGACCGGGGCCAGCTCGCCCGCTCGCCTGCGGGCACGCACCTCGGGCCGCGCGTCGAGGTAGACCTTCACGGCGGCACGCGGAGCGACGACGGTGGCGATGTCGCGGCCCTCCACGACCGCGCCCTCGAGCCCCATGAGACGGCGCTGCAGGACGATCAGCTGCTGCCGCACCGCCGGCACGGCGCTCACCGCGCTCACGGCAGCGGTCACGGCGGACCCCCGGATCTCCGCGGAGACGTCCTCGTCGTTGAGCCGGACCCCGCGCTCGGCCGGGTCGATGTCGAGCTCCACGACGGCCTGCGCAGCGGCGGCGGCCACCGCCTGCGCGTCGTCCAGGTCCACCCCGGCGCGGAGCACCTGCAGCGTGACCGCGCGGTACGTGGCCCCGGTGTCGACGAACCGCCAACCCAGGGCCTTCGCGGTGGCACGCGCCACCGTGCTCTTGCCGCTCCCGGCGGGACCGTCGAGGGCCACCACCCGGGTCAGGTCCGCCACGTCCGGCACGGAGGACTCGGCCCCACCCACCGCTGACACTGGCTGCTCCTTCGCTGCGTGGGCCCTGCCCGGGCGGGCCTGGCGGCGCTGGACCCCTGGCGAGCCTACCGGGGCCCTCCGGCGCCGCCGTCGAACCGGCGCGACATGTCGACATAGCAACTGTCCCTGGCGAGAGCCGCGTCCGGCGCGGGGCGCCTCGTCGCCGCGCCGGCACGGGCGAGCCCTCGGCGACGACCGCTGACGCAGGCCGCTGGGACGTGTCGACAAAACAACGTGCGGTGCCGGGTTGCGAGCGCCGCCCCAAGCCTGGACGGCCTGTGTCCCGGGACCCCAGCCGCGCTGCGCCGTGTCGACAAACAGACCTCTCCCCCCGTCGTTGGGGGTGCCGACCGCAGTGCTGCTCCGGGATCGGGGGCACGCGTGGCGCTCGTGCAGCGTGTCGACAAAGAGACCCGAGCTCGGGCGCGTCGGGCCGCTGCCTCCGGCACCAGGGCAGCCGGGCACGCAGTCCGTCGGTCGGTGCTATGTCGATAAAATGACGTGCCACCCCGCTGCGGCGAGCGCCGACCGCAACGGCCCTGCCGACGCGGGGGCCACGAGCAGCTCGACGACCCCCCGCGGGCGCCCGGGCACGTGCTCCACGCGCAGGTCCTCGACGTTCACGCCCGCGTCCCCGGCCGCGCGCAGCAGGTCCGCGAGCTGCCCCGGCTCGTCAGGCAGGTCGACGCGCACGCCGGCGAAGGCGCCTGCCAGCTCCCCGCGCTTCACCGGCACGAGCTCGCGACCCGCGTTCCCGCGCCGGAGGAAGTCCGAGAGCGCCTCCCGCGCCTGGACCCCCGCCTCCGGCTCGGCTGCGAGCCGAGCCAGCAGCCCGCTCAGCCGGCTGAGGTCCTCGGCGAGCCGCGCGACGAGCGGGGCCACGTGCTCGGCGTTCGCCCGCAGGACCTCGGTCCACAGCGCGGCGCTGCTCGCCGCCAGGCGCGTGGTGTCGACCAGACCGGGCCCCGCGAGGTCCATGACCCAGGGCCCGCCGGCCGCCCTCTCCACGAGCAGGCCCGCCACGGCGGAGGCGGCGACCTGCGGAACGTGGCTCAGCAGCGCGACGGCGGCGTCGTGCTCGTCGCTCGGCACCTGAAGCGGCACCGCACCGCACGCGCGGGCCAGGCGCGCGACGGCGTCCACCGCGTCGTCAGCCGCCCCCGCGTGCGGGCAGACAGCCCAGGGACGTCCCACGAACAGGTCCGCCAGGGCAGCACCGGGTCCGGACACCTCCCGGCCCGCGAGCGGGTGGCCACCGACGACACGGGACGGATCAGGACTGAAAGCCTTGACCTCCGCCTCAACCTGAGACTGAACAGAGGCAACATGGGTGTACGTCTGAGCGACATCAAGCTTCTGAAGTCGGATCAGCTCTTCACCCGTGAGGTCCGGGGGAACGGCCACGACGACCAGGCTGGCCTGCTCCGCGCCGTCCCACGCCCGTCCCGCTCCCCTGCTCGCTGCCAGGCTGAGCGCATCGGGCTGGGAGTCCCACAGGGTGACGTCTCCGAGCTCGCTGCCCTGGAGGGCGAGGCCGATGCTCGTGCCGAGCAGGCCGCACCCGACCACCAGGACGTCGCTCATCGCTACTGAGGCAGGTCCGTGCGCAGCTTCGCCGCCCCGCGCAGGTACACGTGGCGCAGGTCGTGCCGGCTCAGCGAGGTCTCGACGTGCGCGAGCAGCCGCAGCACCCGTGGCATCGACCCCGGCACGTCGATCTCCTGAGCGCACAGCAGCGGCACGTCGGTGATCCCCATCTGCCGGGCGGCGTAGGCGGGGAACTCGGCCCGCAGGTCCGGGGTGGCCGTGAACACCACGCTGATCAGGTCCTCGGGCGACAGCTCGTTCCGATGAAGGACCGCCTCGAGGAGCTCGGTCGTCGCGTCGAGGATGTCCTCCCGCCGGTCGGCATCCACCTGGATGGCACCCCGGACCGCGCGCACCGCCACCTGCAACCTCCATCGCCAAAGACCTACGTCACCCTATCCACCGACGGCCAAAGTCCCGAAGCCATGAAGGGGCGTGTCGTCCTGACGTTCAAGCAAGAAGTGCTCTCAGCGTCGAATAGCTTCCCTGCTTTATTGACTTGTTGCTGATGCTGGACCGGACCGGCGAGAGCTCAACTAGCGAGAAGTCGATAAACCGCAGCGTGGGAAGGCGAGAAGTCAGCAGCCCGGCGAGATGAGGCCGCCTTGACCAGTGCAGCTGCCCGCCAGCGACAAGTAGACAAGTCCAGAAGTGCTCTGACCGATCTACCCACGGACCTACACGGCAGCAAGGCGCCTCAGCGCGCAGCCGCCGCTGGCACGGTGACGCCCTCGCCGACGCGGAGAGGCGGGGACCACAGGTCCGAGCAGGGCGGAGGCGAGCGGCCGGCGGCCGGCGGCCGGGCGGATCGGCTAGAGGTCGACCGCGGCGTAGAGCGCCGCGACCTCCTGGCTGGTCAGCGGCCTGATCTTGCCCGGTCGCTGCGCGCCGAGCTGCACGGGTCCCACGGACACCCTGACGAGGGAGAGCACGGGGTGCCCCACCGCGGCGAGCAGCCGGCGCACGACGTGCTTGCGCCCCTCGTGCAGCACGACCTCGACGAGCACCTTGCCGGCAGCGCTGTCCACGACGCGGAAGCGGTCCACCGCGACCGGACCGTCGTCGAGCAGGACTCCCTCGCGCAGGCGCTTCCCCACGTCGCGCGCGACCGGCCCCTGGACCTCGGCCAGGTAGGTCTTCTCCACGCCGTACGAGGGGTGGGTGAGCCGGTGCGCCAGGTCCCCGTCGTTCGTGAGCAGGAGCAGGCCCGTGGTGTCCGCGTCGAGCCGCCCCACGTAGAAGAGGCGGTCGCGCCGCTCGGCGACGAGGTCCCCCACGCAGGGGCGTCCCTCCGGGTCCGAGAGCGTCGAGAGCATCCCGCGGGGCTTGTTCAGCGCGAGGTAGACGCGGTTCGCGGAGGTGGTGACCCGCATGTCGTCCACCCGGATCACGGACGTCTCGGGGTCGACCCGGCGGCCGAGCTCCGTCACGCGCTCGCCGTCCACCGAGACGCGCCCGGCGGAGATGAGCTCCTCGCAGGCACGCCGCGACCCGACGCCGGCGGCAGCGAGCACCTTCTGGAGTCGGATGCCGTCCTCATAGGTCCCAGGCATGTCTTGACCTCAGGTCGAGAACGAGTCGGAGGTGACGTCGTCCAGCTCAGGAAGGAGCGGAGCGAGGGACGGCAGCTGCCCCAACGAGTCGAGTCCGAGCCGCTCGAGGAAGAACGACGTGGTGCGGTAGCGGGTGGCTCCGGTGTCCTCGTCGGAGCCGGCCTCGGTGATCAGCCCGCGCGCCAGCAGGGTGCGCACCACGCCGTCCACGTTCACACCGCGCACCGCGCTGACGCGCTGCCGGGTCACGGGCTGCCGGTACGCGATCACCGCGAGCGTCTCGAGCGCCGCCTGCGTGAGCCGTGCCTGCTGCCCGTCCAGGACGAACCGCTCCACGAAGGGCGCGCAGTCCGAGCGCGTGTACAGCCGCCAGCCGCCGGCCACCTGACGCAGCTCGAAGCCGCGCCCCTGGCTCTCGTACTCCTGGGCGAGGGCGCCGAGCGCCGACTCCACCTCCCCCGTGGGCCGCTCGACCACCTGGGCCAGGGTCATGGCAGGGACGGGCTCGTCCGTCACGAGCAGGATGGCCTCGAGCACGGCGGGCAGCGCGGGGGACGTCCCGTCCGCAGCGCCCTCCGGCCCGGCCGTCGCGTCCGGCTCCTCGGCGGTGCTCACGCGTCCTCCTCCTGCTCCGTCAGGTCGACGACCTGCTCGTCCCACTCCGCACCGGCGGCGCTCGCTGCGGCAGCAGCGTCGTCCTCGGTGGTGGGCCCGGTCCACCGTACGTGCAGGTCGCCCAGCGCCTCCGCCTGCTCGAAGGCCACCAGCCCCTCGCGGAACAGCTCCAGCAGCCCCAGGAACCGGGCCACGACCTCCAGGGTCGAGGCGCAGTCCCCCGTGAGGCTCCGGAACGTCGCGCTCCCGGTCCGGCGCAGCCGCTCGTGCAGCAGCGCGGTCTGCTCGCGCACGCTGACCGTCCCGCCGTGCACGTGGTCGACGGCCACCTGCTCCGCCTCGCGCGGCGTGAGCGCCCTGGCCGCGAGCGCTGCCAGCTCGTGCGGCCCGAGCCCGAGCAGGACCTCGGGGAGCAGCCCGGCGTACCGGGGCTCGAGCGAGACCTGCCGCGGGTACCGGCGGGCCTCCGCGTGCAGCAGGCCCTCGAGGTGCGCCGCCGCCTGCTTGTACGCGCGGTACTGGAGCAACCGGGCGAACAGCAGGTCGCGCGCCTCGAGCAGGGCGAGGTCCTCCTCGTCCTCGACCTCCGCGCCGGGCAGCAGCCTGGCCGCCTTGAGGTCCAGCAGGGTCGCTGCCACGACGAGGAACTCCGTCGCCTGCCCGAGGTCCCAGCCCGCCCCCAGCGCCCGGATGTGGGCGATGAAGTCGTCCGTGACCTTGGACAGGGCCACCTCGGTCACGTCGAGCTGGTGCTTGCCGATGAGCTGCAGGAGCAGGTCGAACGGCCCCTCGAAGACGTCCAGGCTCACCTGGAAGCCCGCGGGCGCGGCCTCCGGCGCTGCGAAGCCGTCGCCCGGGGCCGCGCGCTGCGGCTCGGTGGGCATCTGGTCGGCGGCCATGAGACCGCCCATGCTGCCAGGCTCGGAGCTCACGCGCCGCACAGGAGGCCCATGAGCGGGCCGAGCAGGGCGTCCAGCAGGTCGGGCAGGATCGGCACCGGCCCGCCGAGCGGGACCAGGAGCAGGGCGAGGAGCACGGCGACGCCGATGTTGCGCTCGGCGAGCTGGTGCTCCGCCCGCAGCCAGCCCTGCGTCCGCGGCGCGAGCGCGAACAGCAAGCGGCCGCCGTCGAGGGGCGGCAGCGGGACGAGGGAGAGCACGCCCAGGTACAGCTGCGACGCCCCGGCGAGGCGCAGCAGGTCCGCGCCGTCGCTGAGCGGCCTGCCGTGCTGCAGGAAGTACGCCGCGCCCCCGGGGAACGGGTCGCCCGGACCGTCGAGCACCCGCCACAGCAGCAGCAGGGCGACCCCGAGCACCAGCTGGACCGCCGGCCCGGCCAGGCTCACCCAGACGATGACGGCCTTGCTCCGGCGCTGGAGCTCGACGGGCCGTACCCAGCCCAGGCCGCTGATCAGGGCACCCACCGCACCGAAAGGATCGATGTGAACTCGAGGGTCAGCCTTGAGCCGCCCCTCATGGGCAGGACGTCGGTCGCCGCGCCAGCGCGCGACGGCAGCCTGCACCACGCCGTGCAGGGTGAGCCCGACGACGTACGAGACGAGCAGGAGGGCGAGGGACGCGGGGTGGGAGAGCGCGTAGAGCACGTCAGCGGCCGCGCAGCCGGCGTACCAGGATGCTCGCCTCGCCCTTCGCCTCGAAGTCGGCCAGCACGACCGCCAGGGCCTCGCGGACGACGCGCCCGCGGTCCACGGGCAGCCCGAAGTCCCCGCGCAGCCCGAGACGGGCGTGCTCGAGGTCCATCAGCTCCTCGGCCGAGACGTACACGGTGATCTTCTCGTCGTGCCGCTCACGCCCGCTCGGACGGCGGTCGGCCACGGAGCGCGCGCGGCGGCGCACCGCGGTGCGCACCGACGACGCGGCCTCCTCCAGCCCGTCCTCGTGCGCCGGACGCGCCTGGTCGGCCTCCACGACCGCGCTGGAGGGCACGGGCAGCGACGCGGGGGGCTCGGCAGCCTCCGGCTGCTCCGGCGCGCGCAGGGCGTCACCGGTCGAGCGGAACAGCTCGTCCGCGCCGGGAAGCGCGATGCGACGGCTCATCGGGCCAGCACCTCCTTCGCGAGGTCTCGGTAGGCCTGCGCGCCGCTGGAGCTGGACGCGTAGCTCGTGATGGGCTCCCCCGCCACAGTCGTCTCGGGGAAGCGGACGGTCCGGTTGATCACCGTGTGGAAGACCCGGTCGCCGAAGGCCTCGACGACCCGGGCGAGCACCTCACGGCCGTGCAGGGTGCGTGCGTCGTACATCGTGGCCAGAATCCCCTCAAGCTCAAGTCGAGGGTTGAGCCGTTCCTGGATCTTCTCGATGGTCTGGATGAGGAGGGCTACACCGCGCAGGGCGAAGAACTCGCACTCGAGCGGGATGATCACCCCGTGCGCCGCGGTCAGGGCGTTGACGGTGAGCAGCCCCAGCGAGGGCTGGCAGTCCATGAGGACGATGTCGTAGTCGTCCAGCACGGGCGTGATCGCCCGCAGCAGCGTCTGCTCGCGGGCCACCTCGTTGACCAGCTGCACCTCCGCGGCGGACAGGTCGATGTTGCTCGGGAGCAGGTCCATGCCGGCGACGTTCGTCTTGAGCATCACGTCGTCGACGGTGACGTCGCTCTCCATGAGCAGGTTGTAGACGGTCCGGTCGAGCTGCAGCGGGTTGACCCCCAGACCCACGGACAGCGCGCCCTGCGGGTCGAGGTCCACCAGGAGCACCCGCCGGCCCTGCTCGGCCAGCGCGGCCCCGAGGTTGATGGTCGAGGTCGTCTTCCCGACCCCGCCCTTCTGGTTGCACATGGCGAGGATCCGGGCCGGGCCGTGCCGCTCCAGCGGTGGCGGGTCCGCCAGCGCGGGCCGCGGACGGCCGGTGGGCCCCATCGCCACCCCGCTCGCGGTCTCCGGCACCCGGTTTGTCGACATGCCCATAAGTAGAAACGCCTCTCTGCGGACTGAGCGCCCTTGCGACTTCTCGCCGTGTTGCCAAGGCGACCGCCGGGACTCTAGGGGCTGCACCGGCCCGGCGACAACGCCACGGCCGCATCTGGGGACGACACGCCGAGCACCTGTGGACGACGCGCCGAGACCCGATCGACGGGTG
>DATJGA010000245.1:0-3170 GCA_035495395.1 Mycobacteriales bacterium
GGCGAGGACGAGGCGGCCATGACGTTCCTCGCGGTGCGCCGCTGGTTCGGCTGGAGCGCCGGGCGGATGCTCTGCCTCGACATCGGCGGCGGGTCGCTCGAGGTCGCCTGCGGTCGCGACGAGGTGCCCGACCTGGCCCTGTCCGTCCCGCTCGGTGCCGCGCGGCTGACCCGCGAGCGGCTGCCGGGCGACCCGCCGGCCCGGCAGGACCTGACCGCGTTGCGCGAGCACGTCTGGCAGACGCTGTCGCCGCACGTGACCGTGGTGCAGAGCCACGGCCGGATCGACCGCGTCACCTGCACGTCCAAGACGTTCCGCTCCCTGGCCCGGCTCGACGGCGCTGCCCCCTCCAGCCTCGGACCGCGGGTCCGCCGGCTGCTCACCCGCACCGGGCTCGAGGCCATCGTGGAACGGCTGCAGGGGCTTCCCACCGCGCAGATCGCCGAGCTGCCCGGCGTCTCCCCGAACCGCGCGCACCAGATGCTGGCCGGTGCGGTCGTGGCGCTCGAGGCCTTCACCGCGTTCGGCGTGGACCGCGCCGAGATCTGCCCGTGGGCGATGCGCGAGGGCGTCGTGCTCCGCCGGCTCGACTGGCTCGAGGAGGACCGGCTCGGCCGGCCGCGCTGAGCCCGCTCAGGTGGCCAGGTCGCGGAGGACCGCCATCCCGTCGTACAGCTCGGCGAAGGACGTGGACAGCGGCGCGAGGCCGATGCGGATGCCGTCGGGGTTGCGGAAGTCGGGGACGACGCCGCGCTCCCACAGCGCGGCGGTCACCGCGCGGAAGTCCTCACGGCACAGGGTGACGTGCCCGCCCCGCAGCGCCGGGTCGCGCGGCGAGGCGACCCGCACGCCCGCCGGCTCCAGCCACGCGTCGGCCAGCGCCAGGGCGAACCCGGTGAGCTGCAAGGCCTTCTCGCGCACGGCCGCGACCCCCACCTGCTCGAGCTGGTCGAGCGCGGCGCGCAGCGGCACCATCGCGAGCACCGGAGGGGTGCCGCTGACGAGCTGCCGGGTGCCCGGCGCCGGCTGGTACCCCGGTGCCATCGCGAACGGGTCGGCCCGGCCCATCCAGCCCCACACCGGCTGCTGCACGTCGAGACCCGCTCGCACGTAGGCGAAAGCCGGCGCCCCCGGCCCGCCGTTGAGGTACTTGTAGCCGCAGCCGACCGCGAGGTCGACGCCCCAGGCGTCGAGCGACAGCGGCAGCACCCCGACCGAGTGGCACAGGTCCGCGAGCAGCAGCGCACCCGCCTCGTGCACCACCGCGGCGACCGCGGCGAGGTCGGCCACGTACGACGAGCGGTACGACACGTGGCTGAGCACCACCAGGGCGGTGGCCGGTCCCACGGCGGCCGCCACGTGCTCCAGGGTCACGCCGAGGTCGGCGTCGGTGTCCACCCAGCGCAGCGTCAACCCGCGCTCGCGCGCGATCCCCTCCAGGACGTACCGGTCGGTCGGGAAGTCGTCGCTGCCCACCACGACCTCGCGGCGGTCCGGGCGCGCGTCGACCGCGGCGCGCGCCAGCTTGTAGAGCAGCACCGTCGTGGAGTCGGCGACGACGACCTGCCCCGGGGCGGCCCCGAGGCAGACGCGGCCGAGCTGGTCCCCGACGAGGGACGGCCAGTCCATCCAGCCCTCGTCCCAGCTGCGGATGAGGCGGTCCGCCCACGGCCCCTCGACGAACGCCGCGAGCTGCTCCTGCGCCGCCCGCAGCGGCCGGCCGAGGGAGTTGCCGTCCAGGTACGCCACGACGTCGCCCATGGGCAGGAAGTCGTCGCGCCGCGCCCGCAGCGGGTCGCGCGCGTCGAGCTCCTCCGCCCGCGCTCGAAGGTCGTCGGTCACCGGCTCAGCCTGGCAGAGCGCGCCGACCTCCGTTGACCCGGACCTGTAACCCGTTCTACACACATGCGTACCGGTTCGTACCCCCAGGCCTCGGAGCCACCATGACCCAGACCCACCGGATCCGCCTGCTGGTCGCCGCGACCGCCGTACCGGTGCTCGCCCTCGCCGTCGGGCCGAGCACCGCGTCGCCCGCACCGGGCAGCACCGGCGTCTTCGAGCAGCAGCTGACCTTCGACTCGTCGTACGCGCAGGGCGAGCCGAGCATCGCGGTGAACCCGACGAACCCGAAGAACATCGTCCTGACCTTCCTCGCCAACGTGGGCTACGGCTTCTACGGCGTCGAGAACGGCCACCCGCCGACGAACCCGCGCGACCACGAGCAAGCGATGCAGGGGTGCGACGCCTTCGTGAGCTTCGACGCCGGCCGGACGTGGAAGCGCCAGCAGCTGCCGGTGACGAGCTGGCAGATCGACCCGACGCGACCCAACTGCTCGGACACGCTGGTGCTGTTCGACAAGAAGGGCGTGGCCTACGTCATCGGCTCGGCGTTCCAGTTCCCGACCTTCGCCGCCGGGCAGGGCGACTTCCGGATGATCAGCTCCCGCGACGGCGGCCGCACCTGGTCCGCCCCGTCGGTGGTGAGCCCGGCCGCGCTCTCCCCCGGCGCCGACCCGGCCGCCTGGCAGGGCGCGCGCTTCTACGACGACCGCGAGTTCATGGCGCTCGACCGCTCCACCGGCACGCTCTACGTCAACGGCACGCAGGGCCGGGCCGCGGCCGACGCGCAGGGCAACATCGAGTACCTCACCGCCTCACGGGACGGCGGCCGCACGTGGAGCGACGCCCTCGCCGTCGGGTCGGCCTCCGCCGTGCAGCTCGCGGCCGGGTTCGGCACGGTGCTGTTCACCAGCCCGCCGCCGCAGAACGCGCAGCGGGAGTGCACCTGCCTCGACGTCGTGGTGAGCAACGACGGCGGGCGCACCGTCGCGCGGTACCCGACGCTCATCCCGCGCGACCCGGGCGCCGTCCTCGGCGGCGGGGCCAACGCGGTGGCCGACCCGCGCACCAGGGGTCGCTTCCTCCTGGCGCACTCCGAGGCCGACGGCCTGGTCATCTACCGCACGGACACCGCCGGCCGGCGCTGGGGCAAGGTCTCGACCCTCACGGTCCCCGGGCGCAGCGCCTCGAAGGTATGGCTCGACTGGAGCCCGGAGGGCGTGCTGGGTCTCGGCTGGCGGGCGACCGCGAGCAGCGGCTACCTCTTCTACGGCGCCGTCTCGTACGACGCGGGGAAGACGTGGACGGTGCACCGCATCAGCAAGGCGGAG
>DATJGA010000246.1:0-2273 GCA_035495395.1 Mycobacteriales bacterium
GTCTTAGCGTCGGCTCAGACCTTGCGCGCGACGAGCTCGCCGCGGGCGAGGCGGAGCCGCAGCTCCTCACCGGCGGTCACGTCGTCGGCGTCACGCACGACCGACCCGTCCTGCTTCTGCACGACGGCGTACCCGCGGTCCAGCGTCGCCTGCGGGCTGAGCGCGACGACCCGCGCGCGGGTGTGCGACAGGTCGTTCCCCGCGTGGTCGAGCTGGGCGCCGAAGCAGCGCGACGCCCGGTCCGCCAAGGCGATCACCGCCGTACGGCGGTCCTCGACGATCCGGTGCGGGTCGGCGAAGACGGGGCGGGACAGGGCCATCTCGAGCCGGCGCAGCTCGCCGTCGACGAGGCCGGTGACGACCCGGCGGCAGCGGTCGCGGGCCTGGTGCACCCGGGCCAGCTCCTCACGCACGTCGGGCACGACCCGCTTCGCGGCGTCGGTGGGCGTCGAGGCGCGGACGTCGGCGACGTGGTCGAGCAGCGGGCTGTCCGGCTCGTGCCCGATCGCCGACACGACAGGGGTGCGACACGCGGCGACGGCGCGCAGCAGCGCCTCGTCGGAGAACGGCAGCAGGTCCTCCACGCTGCCGCCCCCGCGGGCGATGACGATGACGTCGACCCGGCCGTCGAGCGAGCGCACCGCCTCCACGCACTGCTGCACCGCGAGGTGGCCCTGCACGGCGACGTTCTCCACGACGAACTGCACCGCGGGCCAGCGCAGCCGGGCGTTCTCCAGCACGTCGTGCTCGGCAGCCGAGGCGCGGCCGGTGATGAGGCCCACGGACCCCGGCAGGAAGGGCAGCTTCTTCTTGCGGGCCGGGTCGAACAGGCCCTCCTGCTGGAGCAGCACGCGGAGCCGCTCGATCCGGGCGAGCAGCTCGCCGATCCCGACCTGGCGCACCTCGCTGACGGCCAGGGACAGCGACCCGCGTGCCATCCAGTAGCTCGGCCGCCCGAGGACCACGACGCGGGCGCCCACCTCGACGCCGACGGCGAGCGCGCGGCTGCAGGTGGCGTTCAGCGAGACGTCGGCGACCGGGTCGCGCAGCGTGAAGAACACCGTGTTGCCCCGGCCCGCGCTGACCTGCGTGACCTGCCCCTCGACCCACACGGCGCCGAGCCGGTTCACCCAGTCGTTGATCTTCAGGGCGACGGTGCGGACGGGCCACGGCTGCTCCGCGGTCGTCGCTGCCGTCACTCGACCGCCAGCTTCGCCATCCGGTGCTCCAGCAGGGTGATGACGGGGATCCGGTGCGCGTGCGCCCGCTCGTACCGCAGCGTCCGCTCGAGGTCCTCCGTGGTCAGCGAGCGGAGCCGCCCGCGCAGCGCGCCCAGGGTCATCCCGTCGTACCCCTCGAGCGGCTCGGGCAGGGTGCGCGGCCGGTCCAGCGGGTCGGCGACGTGCGCCACCGCGTCGGTGACGACGACGGCCTCCTCCGCGAGCACCGGCTCCGGCACCGGGGGGACGGCAGGCTCGTCAGGCGTCTCTCCACCACCGAACAGCTCGCTCACGACCTGCTCACCGCGCTGCGCCAGCGCCGCGTAGTCCTCGCGCAGCTTGTACGACGCGCTGAGCAGCGTGACGCCCAGGCTCATCGCGTGCGCCGGCAGCTTGCGGACCTCCGCGAAGGCGCCGAGCGCGGCGAGCAGCGGCTTGGGCACGTCAGTCACAAGGCCCTCGGCTCCCTCCGGCGCTCGCGGTCGCGCCAGCTCGCTTCTGCAGTCGCACGTACCCTTGCACCATGGCCCTTCCCCCCGCCACCGCCCCCAAGCGGGTGCTGCTCGCCGCCCCTCGGGGCTACTGCGCGGGGGTCGACCGGGCGGTCGTCACCGTGGAGAAGGCGCTCGACCTGTACGGCGCCCCCGTCTACGTCCGCAAGCAGATCGTGCACAACCTGCACGTCGTGCGGTCGCTCGAGGCCAAGGGCGCGGTCTTCGTCGAGGAGACAGACGAGGTGCCGGAGGGCGCCATCGTGGTCTTCTCCGCGCACGGCGTCGCGCCGGTGGTGCACGAGGAGGCCGCGGCCCGGTCGCTGAAGACGATCGACGCGACGTGCCCGCTGGTGACCAAGGTGCACCTCGAGGCGCGCCGGTTCGCGAGCCAGGACTACGACATCGTGCTCATCGGCCACGAGGGCCACGAGGAGGTCATCGGGACGACGGGCCAGGCCCCCGAGCACATCCACCTCGTGGACGGCGCGAAGGAGGCCGGCGACGTGGTCGTGCGCGACCCGGAGCGCGTGGCGTACCTGTCCCAGACGACGCTCAGCGT
>DATJGA010000247.1:0-5289 GCA_035495395.1 Mycobacteriales bacterium
CCTCATGAACTCCCCCGCCAGCGCGCGCAAGGGCAACCGGCTGAGCGCCGCCGGCATGACGGTGGCCATCGTGCTCACCGTCGTCGTCCTCGTGCACGACGACGTCATCAACGGCACCGCCGCGGGGATCCTCGCCGCCGGCCTCGTGGTCGGCGGCCTCGCCGGCCTCGTCACGGCGCGCCGGGTGCAGATGACCGACATGCCCCAGCTCGTCAGCCTCTTCAACGCGGTCGGCGGCGGCGCCGCCGCGCTCATCGCCATCGGCGACGCGCTGCCGCACCCCCTCGGCGACGCCGCGGTGCGCACCACCATCCCCACCGTGCTCGACGTGCTCATCGGCGCGATCACCTTCTCCGGCTCGCTCGTCGCCGCCGGCAAGCTCGCCGGCAAGGTGTCCGGCAGCCCGATCCTGTTCCCCGGCAACCGGCTGCTGCTCGTGCTCCTGGCGGTCGCCGCGCTCGGCGGCGGCGGGGTCGTCGCGAGCGGCACCGGCGGGATGCCGCTGCTGCTCGTCGTCACGGCTGCGGCGCTCGGCATCGGGCTGCTCATCACGCTGCCCATCGGCGGCGCCGACATGCCGGTCGTCATCTCGCTGCTCAACGCCTTCACCGGCACGGCCGTGGCGATGGCCGGCTTCGTCCTCGACAGCACCCCGCTCATCGTCGCGGGCGCCCTCGTCGGCGCGGCCGGCACGATCCTCACGCTGCTCATGGCCGAGGCGATGAACCGCTCGGTGCTCGGCATCATGAAGGGCGGCTTCGGCGTCGGTGACACCGCCACCGTCACCGGCGAGGGCGGCGGCGGCTCGGTCCGCTCCACCTCCGTCGACGACGCCGCGCTGCAGCTCGCCTACGCCCGCAGCGTCGTCGTCGTCCCGGGTTACGGCCTGGCGGCTGCGCAGGCGCAGCACGAGCTCGTCGAGCTGTGCCAGGCGCTCGAGGCGCACGGCGTCGACGTGAGCTACGGGATCCACCCGGTGGCCGGTCGCATGCCGGGGCACATGAACGTGCTGCTCGCCGAGGCCAACGTCCCGTACACGCAGCTCAAGGACCTCGAGGAGGTCAACCCCGAGTTCCCGCGCACCGACGTGGTGCTCGTGGTCGGCGCCAACGACGTCACCAACCCCGCGGCGCGGCGGCCCGGCAACCCGGTCTCGGGCATGCCGATCCTCGACGTCGACAAGGCCAAGAGCATCATCGTCATCAAGCGCTCGATGGCCTCCGGGTACGCCGGCATCGACAACGAGCTGTACACCGACCCGAAGACCGCGATGCTCTTCGCGGACGCCAAGGCCGGGCTCAAGCAGCTGCACAACGGCGTCCAGGCGTACGTCTAGGCAGGACTCGGGGCCCTTCGGGGCGAAACACAGGGCGACCCCCCGGAGGAAGCCTTGCCCCGCGTCCGTGCCTCGCTCGTCGCTGCTGCGCTCTGCGTCGCGGCCCTGCCCGCGCTCGCCCTCGCCGACCCCAGCGACTGCCTCACCCCCGACCCCGACGGCGCGCTCTGCCTCGCCGCCACGGCGGGTACGGCGGTCCAGCAGGCCGAGAGCCCGCTGGTCGGCCCGCGGGACGCGGTGCGCGGTGGTGGTGACACCGCCCTCGAGCAGGCCGGGCTGTGCGACCCGCTCGACCACGCGGCCTGCCTGCTGCCGTTCCCGAGCGACCGGTGGACGGTGGCCGACCCGACCACGGCGACCGGGCGGCGCATCGACCTGAGCCCGCTGCAGCTGCCGCGGAACGTCGCGAACAAGCCGATGGACCCGACCGAGCTCAACCGCAACGACGGCTGGTCGCAGGGCACGCCCGTGATGACCAGCGTCCCCGGGCTCGACCTGGCCCGCACCGGTCTGGCGACCGAGGCCGACCCGGGCTCCTCGCTGGACAAGGACGCCCCCGCGGTGCTCCTCGACGCCGCGACCGGCGAACGCTGGCCGTACACCGCCGACCTCGACGCGAACCCGACCGACGGCGAGCAGCCGCTGCTCATCCTCCGACCGGCCGTCAACTTCCGCGAGGGCCACCGGTACGTCGTGGCGCTGCGCCACCTGCGCACCGCCACCGGCGCGGAGATCCCGGCCGGCGCCGAGTTCGCCGCGCTGCGCGCGGGCGCCAGCAAGGCCGACCCGGTGTTCGGTCCGCTGATGCGCAAGGGGATCCGGGCCTCCGACCTCTACCTCGCGTGGACCTTCACGATCGCCAGCACGCGGAGCACGACCGAGCGGATGCTGCACATCCGCGACGACGCGTTCGCCTCGCTCGGCGGCCAGGCGCCGGCCTTCACGGTCGACCAGACGCAGGACGCGTACAGCGACCGGGTCGCCCGGCGGGTCACCGGCACGTTCACCGTGCCCAACTACCTCACGACGCCGGCCAACGCCAAGGAGCCGTTCCTCGGCACCGACCCGGGGCTGCCCGGCACCCGGTTCCTCTACCTGCCGGGCGACGACCTCCCGGACCGCAACGGCGACTTCACGGCGACCTACACCTGCGACATCCCGAAGTCGGCCAGCACCGCCCGCCCGGCCCGGGGCTCGCTCTACGGCCACGGCCTGCTCGGCGGCCAGGACGAGGTCGGCGCCGGCAACGTGCAGAAGATGGGCGACGAGAACGACATCCTCTACTGCGCCACCGACTGGTACGGCATGGCCACCGGCGACGTGCCCAACGTCGCGACGATGCTCGCCGACATGAGCTTCTTCCCGACGCTGCCCGACCGGGTCCAGCAGGGGATGCTCGCGCAGCTGTTCCTCGCGCGGCTGCTCAAGGACCCGCGCGGCTTCGCCTCGGCCGCCGCGTTCCAGGCCGGCGGCAAGCCGCTGCTGCAGCCGGGCACCGTCTACTACGACGGCAACAGCCAGGGCGGCATCATCGGCGGCGCCGTCGTCGCGGTGTCGCAGGACATCACGCGCGGCGTCCTCGGCGTCGTGGGGATGAACTACTCGACCCTGCTGGACCGGTCGGTCGACTTCTCGCAGTACGAGTCGCTGTTCAACGCGGCGTACCCGAGCGAGGTGGACCGCGAGCTGGCGTTCGGGCTCATCCAGCCGCTCTGGGACCGCGCCGAGAACGACGGGTACGCCGCGCACATCACGCGCGACCCGCTGCCGCGGACACCGGTGCACCAGGTGCTGCTGCACGTCGCGTTCGGCGACCACCAGGTGAGCAACTACACCGCCGAGGTGATGGCCCGGACGATCGGCGCCCGCACGAACGCGGGCTTCCTCGCGCCCGGCCGGCACTGGGGCGTGCAGCCCGGCTGGGGGATCCCCCGGTTCCGCGGCTCGTGGGACGGCAGCGCGCTCGTCTACTGGGACAGCGGCACCGCGCGTCCGCCGCTCGGCAACGTGCCCCCGGTCGAGGACGCCACCCTCGCCGGGCACGACCCGCACTCCGACCCGCGCTCGACGTACCTGGCGCGGGTGCAGAAGGGGCTGTTCCTGCAGCCGGGCGGGGTCGTCGTCGACGTCTGCGAGGGGCTGCCCTGCAAGGGCCGGCCGCTCGGCCCGGAGGACCCGCCCGCCTAGGCAGGACGAACCCCCAGGCGCTTCCTGCCCGGCGTACCGGGGCAGGACCGGCGGGACGAGAGCCGGTGCCTGGGGGTTCGGGTGACTGTCCTGTAGTGCCCGCGCGCCGTCCGGCGTGCGGTCCGGCGGCTAGCGGAGAGCCACCTCACGCGTCCCGTTGGTACTCAAGTCGGGAACCACCTCCTCTCCGTGTACCCACGACCGTAGGTCGCCCGGGGCCGGGTGTCACGGAGGATTCCTCCTTGACAACACCGAACAGGACGAGGATTGTCCTAACGGTGTTAGACAACTCGACCGGCGATTGGCGATCCGCCCGGAAGGCGTCCGCCACCGCGGACATCGTCACGGTCGCCTGGGAGCTCGCCCGTGAGAACGGGCTCAGCGGCCTGTCGCTGCGCGACCTGGCCCGCCGGCTCGGCATGGCGGCGCCCTCGCTCTACTCGTACTTCGCGTCCAAGAACGCCCTGTACGACGCGATGTTCGCCGACGGGTACCGCGCCTTCCTCGCGCTCGAGGCGCCGGTCGACGGCCCCGACCTGCGCACCGCCCTGCGCAGCAACGCGGAGCAGTTCGTGCGGTTCGGCACCGAGGACCCGGTGCGCTTCATGCTGCTGTTCCAGCGCACCATCCCTGGGTTCGAGCCGTCGCCGGAGTCGTGGGACCTCGCCCAGCAGGCCTACGACAAGAGCTTCGCCTCGCTGCACGCGTGGGCGGAGCTCACGCAGGAGGACCTCGACGTGGTCAGCGCCTGCATCACCGGGCTCATCAGCCAGCAGGTCGCCAACGACCCCGGCGGCTCCCGCTGGATCGACCGGCTGGACGACGTCATCGACCTGCTGCTCCCCCGGCTGCAGGACAAGGCGAAGAAGCCGTCCCCGACCCGGGGGCGGTCCGCGAAGAAGAAGGAGGGGACATGACCGCCGCAGCTCCCGTACGTCTGCACCACATCGCGCTCACCGTGAGCGACCTGGAGGCCAGCCGCTCCTGGTACGAGCAGGTCTTCAGCCTCAAGTACCAGATGGACGCGCCCCACGAGGGGGGCTTCGCCCAGCTCCTCGCGAGCGAGACGTGGGACCTCGTCATCGTCCTGCACCAGCACGACGCCCACGACGGCAAGCCCTTCCTCGAGTCGCGCACCGGCCTCGACCACGTGGGTCTCGGCGTACCGAGCCGGGAGGACCTGGTGACCTGGCAGGCGCACCTCGAGGACAACGGCGTCGTGCGGGCCGAGGCGGCGGACCGGCCGCTGACGCAGTCCGCCATCGCCGACGAGCCGTACGGCGCGGTGCTGGTGTTCCGGGACCCCGACAACATCCAGCTCGAGCTCTTCGCCCCGCCGGCCGCATAGGAAGAGGGAACTCGCCATGCACGTCTCACGCCCCGCACCCGACGTCACCGCGCTCACCGACACCGCGGAGATCCCCGGCCTCGGCTTCCTGCCCGTCAACGCCTACGTCGTGCACGCCACGCAGCCGCTGCTCGTCGACACCGTCATGCCGGCCTCGCGGACCGCGTTCCTCGACGCGCTCTGGGCGGAGGTGGACCCCGCCGACCTGCGCTGGGTCTACCTGACGCACCCCGACCGCGACCACACCGGAAGCCTCATGGAGGTCCTCGAGGCCGCACCGCAGGCTCGGCTCGTCACGACCTTCATGGGCATGGGGATCCTGTCGATCGAGTACCCCATCACGCCGGACCGGGTGTTCCTGCTGAACCCCGGGCAGACGCTCGACCTGGGCGACCGGACCATCAAGGCCTTCCGGCCG
>DATJGA010000248.1:0-8099 GCA_035495395.1 Mycobacteriales bacterium
CTGCTGGACCCGCTCGCGGACGGCATCACGGCGATGGGCGTCGGCTGCGGAGGCCCGATGGAGTGGCCCGCGGGCGTCGTCTCGCCGGTCAACATCCCGGCCTGGCGCGACGGGTTCCCCTTGCGGGACAGGCTCTCCGAGCGGTACGGCGTGCCCGTCCGCCTGCACAACGACGCGGTGTGCATGGCGGTGGGCGAGCACGCGCAGGGCGGCTGGGGCGTCGACGACCTGCTCGGCCTGGTCGTCTCCACCGGGGTCGGCGGCGGCGTCATCAGCGGCGGCCGGCTGCTCGACGGTGCCCGCGGCAACGCGGGCCACGTCGGCCACGTCGTGGTGGAGCCCGACGGCCCGCCGTGCGGCTGCGGCGGCCGGGGGTGCGTGGAGGCGATCGCCCGAGGTCCGGCGCTCGTGGCCTGGGCGGCGGCGCAGGGCTGCGAGGCCACCGACGGCGTCTCGCTCGCGGCCGAGGCGGCCAAGGGGCACCCCGTCGCGCTCGCCGCCTTCGAGCGCGCCGGTCGGGCGGTGGGCACCGCGATCGCGTCCGCGGCGGCGCTGCTCGACGTGCGGGTGGTCGTGGTGGGCGGCGGTCTCTCGCTCGTGCCGCAGCTGTGGCCGCCGATGCGGCAGGCGGTGAAGGAGCACGGGCGGCTCAGCTACCTGCGCGACCTCAGCGTCGTGCCGGCTGCGCTCGGCCAGCGGTCCGGGCTCGCCGGCGCGGCCGCGCTCTTCGACGACCGCTACTGGTCGCCCTCTGCTTGACTGGCGCGCGTGAGCCTCGTCAGCGTCGACGACGTCCGCGCGGCCCGAGCGCTGCTGCAGGGCGTCAGCCGGGTCACCCCGCTGGAGGGCAGCCGCGCGCTGTCCGACCGCGTCGGGGGGCCGGTGTGGCTCAAGTGCGAGAACCTGCAGCGCGCCGGCTCGTTCAAGATCCGCGGTGCCTACGTGCGGATCGCCCGCCTCTCCGACGAGGAGCGCGCGCGGGGCGTGGTCGCCGCCTCGGCGGGCAACCACGCGCAGGGGGTCGCGCTGGCCGCGTCGCTGCTCGGGTGCGCGGCCACCGTGTTCATGCCGGTGGCGGCCCCGCTGCCGAAGATCGCCGCGACCCGCGCGTACGGCGCCGACGTGCGGCTGCACGGCGCGACGCTCGACGAGGCGCTGGTCGAGGCCCGCGGGTTCGCGCTGGAGACCGGCGCCGTGCTCATCCACCCGTTCGACCACCGCGACGTGATCGCCGGCCAGGGGACCGTCGGCCTCGAGGTGCTGGAGCAGTGCCCCGACGTGCGCACCCTCGTCGTCTGCACCGGCGGTGGCGGGCTGGTCGCGGGCATGGCCGCCGCCGTGAAGGGCATCAAGCCGGACGTCGTCGTCGTGGGCGCCCAGGCGGCCGGAGCCGCCGCGTTCCCGCCCTCGCTCGCCGCGGGGGAGCCGCTCGCGCTGCCGTCGATGGCCACCATCGCGGACGGCATCGCCGTCGGCCGGCCGGGCGACCTCACCTTCGCACTGGTCCAGGACCTCGTCGACCGCGTCGTCACCGTCGACGACGACGCGCTGGCCCGCGCCCTCCTGCTGTCGCTCGAGCGGGCGAAGCTCGTCGTGGAGCCGGCCGGCGCAGCGGCGCTGGCGGCGGTGATGGAGCACCCCCAGGACTTCGAGCCGCCGGTCGTCATCGTGCTGTCCGGCGGCAACATCGACCCGCTGCTGCTCATGAAGGTGGTGCGGCACGGCCTCATCGCGGCGGGGCGGTTCCTGTCGCTGCGGGTGCGCATCCCCGACCAGCCGGGGGCGCTCGCAGCGCTGCTCGGCGTGCTCGCCGAGGCCGGTGCGAACCTGCTCGACGTCGAGCACCAGCGCACCGGCAAGACGCTGCACCTCGACGAGGTCGAGGTGGAGATGCAGCTCGAGACCCGCGGGTCGGAGCACGCGGACGTCGTCGTCCGGGCCCTCACCGACCAGGGGTACGCGGTCTACCCGGTGTAGGGCCGGATCTCGGTGATCGTCACGGTGACGCTCCGCTCCCCGAAGGTCACCTGGTCACCCACCTTGTGGCCTGCGATGGCCTGGCCGAGCGGCGACTCCGGCGAGTAGACGTCGAGCGAGCCGATCTTGCCGCCCTCGTCGGTCGCGTTCTCGCGGTTGGCGAACAGGAACGTCTCCAGGTCGCCGCCGCCGAAGTCCACCGTGACCAGGCAGCCCTCCTCCGCGACGTCCCCGGCGGGCACCCCGGTGCGCGCGTCGCGCAGCAGCGCGGTGAGCATCTTGATGCGGGCCTCGAGCTTGCCCTGCTCCTCCTTGGCCGCGTGGTAGCCGCCGTTCTCCTTGAGGTCGCCCTCGTCGCGCGCCGCCTCGATCTTGCTCACGATGTCGGCACGCACCGGCCCGGTGAGCTCCTCCAGCCGGGCCTGCAACCGCACGTGGGCCTCGTCGGACAGCCACGTCGTCGTGGTCGTGCTCTCGGTGCTCACCGCGCGCTCCTCCTTGTGCAGGGCAAGCTCGCATCCTACGGCGAGCAGCCGGTGACCCGGACCGCGTACGTCCGCCCGGACGTCGTCAGGGTGGCGCTGATCCGCGCCCGACCGGCGAGGTCGCGCCCCAGCTGCAGCGTCTGGTGGCCGACCGTCACGTGGTCGCGGTCGTAGGCCACGAGCTCGCAGCGGGCGTCCTTCTCCCGGTCGTGCCGCACCTCGAGCCGGACCACCACGTGGCCGTCGTCGGGGACGTCGAAGCCCAGCACGGTCGCGCTCGTGGTGTGGCCCGCGACGTGCCGGTACGCCGCGTAGGCCCCGATCAGCACGGCGAGCCCGAGCAGGCCGGTGAGCAGCACCACCAGCTGGCGCGGGAGGCGGCGGGGCTCGTCGTACCGGCCCTCGGGTCGGCGGGGTGCGCTGGTCATCAGGTTGAATCATGCCCGTGACGCAGGGACGACGGCTGATGTGCGTGCACGCGCACCCCGATGACGAGTCGAGCAAGGGCGCCGCGACGATGGCGAAGTACGTGCGCGACGGCGTCGACGTGCTCGTCGTGACCCTCACCGACGGCTCCCGAGGCTCGGTGCTCAACCCCAAGCTCGACACCCCGGAGACGGTCGCCAACATCACCGAGATCCGCGCCGCGGAGATGGACCGGGCCCGCGAGATCCTCGGCGTCCGCCAGGTCTTCCTCGGGTACGTCGACTCCGGGCTGCCCGAGGGCGACCCGCTGCCGCCGCTGCCCGAGGGCTGCTTCGCCCTCGGCGACCTGCGCGAGCAGACGGCGGCGCTCGTCGAGCTCATCCGCAAGGAGCGCCCGCACGTCGTCACGACGTACGACGAGAACGGCGGCTACCCGCACCCCGACCACATCCGCTGCCACGAGGTCACCGTCGCGGCCTTCGAGGCGGCCGGGGACCCGCACGCCTTCCCCGAGGCGGGCGACCCCTGGCAGCCGCTGAAGCTCTACTACAACCACACCTTCCACAAGTCGCGCGTGGTCGCGCTGCACGAGGCGCTGCTGGCCGAGGGGCTCGAGTCGCCGTACGCCGAGTGGCTGGCCTCGTGGGAGGACAAGCCCGGCGACGAGGAGCGGCTCACCACGCGGGTGGAGTGCAGCGAGTACTTCCCGCTGCGCGACGACGCGCTGCGGGCGCACGCGACCCAGGTCGACCCCGACGGCCGGTGGTTCCACGTCCCGCTGGAGCTGCAGCGCCGCGTCTGGCCGACCGAGGACTTCCAGCTCGCCCGCTCGCACGTGGAGACCACGCTCCCCGAGCACGACCTCTTCGAGGGGATCGCATGACGCTGCTCGCCGACGGTGCCGGCTCGTACGCCGGACCCCTGGGACTGCTGGTGATCCTGCTGCTCGGCGTGGCCACCGTCTTCCTCTACCGGAGCATGAGCTCGAAGATCTCCCACCTCCCGGAGGAGTTCGAGCCGAAGCAGGACGACGACCCCGAGACCCCGCCGGAGTGAGCGCCTGGTGGCGGGACGCCGTCGTCTACCAGGTCTACGTCCGCAGCTTCGCCGACAGCGATGGCGACGGCGTCGGCGACCTGCCCGGCATCACCGCGCACCTGCCGTACGTCGCGGAGCTCGGGGCCGACGCGGTCTGGCTCACGCCGTTCTTCACCTCGCCGATGGCCGACCACGGCTACGACGTCGCCGACTACTGCGACGTCGACCCGCTCTTCGGGTCGCTCGCCGACCTCGACGCGCTGCTCGCCGAGGCGCACCGGCTGGGGCTGCGGGTCATCGTCGACCTGGTGCCGAACCACACCAGCGACCAGCACCCGTGGTTCGCCCAGCACCCGGACCGGTACCTCATCCGGCCCGCCTCTCCCGAGCCCCCCAACAACTGGACCTCGGTCTTCGGCGGGCCGGCCTGGTCGCGGTTGCCCTCCGGCGACTGGTACCTGCACCTGTTCGCCCCCCAGCAGCCCGACGTCGACTGGCGCAACCCCGTGGTGCACGAGGAGTGGGAGCGCATCCTGCGGTTCTGGCTCGACCGCGGCGTCGACGGCTTCCGCATCGACGTCGCGCACGGGCTCTACAAGGACGCGCAGCTGCGCGACAACCCCGCCGGGCTGCGCGGCGGCATCGGCGCCGACCTCGACGCCATCGACTCGCCGTACGTGTGGGACCAGCCGGAGACGCTCACGGTGTACGACCGCTGGCGCGAGATCACCGACTCGTACGAGGAGCGGCTGATGGTGGGCGAGGTCTTCCTCAAGGACCTCACCCGCGTCGCCAGGTACGTCGCGCCGCACCGGCTGCACCAGGCCTTCAACTTCCTCGTCATGTCCAAGCCGTTCGAGGCGGCGGCCCTGCAGCCGGTGCTGGAGCAGGCGCTCGCGGTGTTCGGCGAGTCGCCCACGTGGGTGCTGTCCAACCACGACCTGGTCCGCCACACCACCCGGTACGGCGGTGGCGACCAGGGCCGGCGGCGCGCCCTCGCGGCGACGACGACGCTGCTCGCGCTGCCCGGCTCGCCGTACCTGTACCAGGGCGAGGAGCTGGGCCTGGAGCAGTCCTACGTGCCGCCGGCGCTGCGCCAGGACCCGATGTACTTCAACAGCGGCAAGACGGTGCCGGGCCGGGACGGCTGCCGCACCCCGATGCCCTGGACGGACGACCCTGGCCACGGCTTCACCACCGGGTCCCCCTGGCTGCCGTTCGGCGCGGACGCCACCAGCGTCGCCGCGCAGCAGGACGACACGGCGTCGGTGCTCTCGGCGTACCGGAGGGCCCTCGCCCTGCGCCGGTCGCTCCGGGACGACCTCGGCCGGGAGGTGACCTGGCTCGACGCCGGGGAGTCGGTGCTCGGCTTCACCCGCGCGCTCGGCGGGGACGTCTTCGGGTGCGTGCTCAACACCGGGGCGGCGACGCAGGTGACGCTGCCCGCGGGTGCGGAGCTGGTGCTCGACACGACGGGGACGGCGCGGGTCACCCGGGACGTGCTCGAGCTCCCGGCCGACACGGCCGTCTGGTTCCGGGCCTGAGCCTCAGTCGTCCTGGGGGCGCGCGCGACGCGACCGCTTGAGGTCCGAGCGCTGGCGCTTGACCTCCAGCCGGCGCTCCTTGCTGGCCCGGCTGGGCCGCGTCGGCCTGCGGGGTGCCGGCGGCGCGGCGACCGCCTCGCGCAGCAGCTGGGCGAGGCGCTGCGCGGCCGCCTCGCGGTTCTGCAGCTGGCTGCGGTGCTCGCTGGCCGTGACCGTGACCGTCGTGGCTCCCAGCCGCTCCTCGGCCCGCGCCAGCAGGTACGGCGGGAGCACCCGGGTGAGGTCGACCGTGAGCTCGACGCGGCTGTCGGTGGTGTTGACGCCCTGGCCGCCCGGCCCGGAGGAGCGGGAGAAGCGCCACGAGAGCTCGGCGTCGGGCACGACGAGCGAGGGCGTCACCTGCAGCGGCACCCTGCGACGGTAGGCCGTTCGGGCTAGGCAAGGGGGGCAGGTGTCGTCATCCGGGGCGCGTCCTGGAGGGGTACCGAGAAATCACGACCTGAACGCAGTAGCGTGACGGCGCCGTCACACGCTGTCGCGTGGGCCCCCTGGGCGGCGCTCACCCCAGCCAGGCCGCCACACCCAGGCCGACACCACGAGGTCCCACATGCGCTCTGCCCTGCCCCGCGCCTACCCGTCCCGGTTCCTCGTGAGGAGCGTGGCCCTCGCGGCGGGCGCCGCGCTCGCCGTGGTCGGCCTCCCCGCCGTCGCGCTCGCTGCCGACGGCACGGCGACGGTGACGGCGACGAACGGCCTCGGCGGCGTCACGTCGGCGTCGAACTCCGCCTCGGTGAGCATCAGCATCAGCACCACCAGCCTGTTCGTGTACGACAACACGACGCACACCGGTCCGACCATCACCCTCAACCGGAACGGCACGACCGAGACCGACAGCATCGCCACCACGATCACCGCGGGGTCCGGCCCGCTCGCCTCCCCCGGCCAGGCGAACTCGTTCACCGTCACGGCTCCGCTCACCAGCGCCAACCCGGGCGCCTACGACATCGCGGTCAGCGGCGCCACCCTCGGCACGCCGAACCAGGTCGACCGGTGCACGAGCTGCTACACGGTGCTGGCGTCCGCGCCGGTGGTCTCCTCGATCTCGCCGACGACCATCGCGCGCACGGGCTCCGCCACCCTCACCGTGCTCGGTGGCAACTTCGCCAAGGGCAACTACGCGGGTGCCGACTCGAACTACGCCTGCGCCTCGTGCACGAACCCGCCGAAGCTGCAGGTCCGCGCGCACGGCGCGTCGATCCCCGACCCCGGCATCACCCTGTCCGACCCCGCGGCCAACGCGGGCGGGCCGATCGAGGCCACCTCCACGTCCATCGGCAAGGTGATCTCGGTCAGCGGCGCCGCCGTGCTCGGCGCGCACGACATCTACGTCGAGAACACCGACGGCCAGCACTTCACCCTGGACAACGCCCTCACCGTCGACCCGGCCATGACGGCGCCGACGGTGTCCGCGCAGTCCAACGTCGCCGGCGCGCCCGCCGGCTCCACCCTGGGTGCCGGCTCGTCCGGGGGGACCATCACCGTCACCGGGACCGACATCCCGACGGACGTCGCCGGCTCCATCACCGTGGCGTCCGGCAACACCAACGGCCTCACGTACGGGTTCGTGCGCGACAGCGCCACGCAGGTGCGGTTCACCAACGTCCAGGTGGCGAGCAACGCGACCCCGTTGGCACGCACCATCACGCTGAGCAGCGCGAGCGAGCACCAGACGGCGACCAACAGCGGCTTCAGCGTCACCGCGGCGCCGGCGCCCGCCAGCCGGACGCTGAGCGACAGCACGGTGAGCAAGTACGGCCAGGGCGCGACGAACGTGCACGTCACGCTCACCGGCACCGCCTTCACGCCCGGCGCGAACGCGGCGGGCACCCAGATCTCGTTCGCCCCTGCCACGGGGATCACCGTCGTGAGCCAGAGCTCCACGGCGACGGACGCCACCGCTGTCATCACGCTCTCCGGCTCCACCCCGGTGGGCACCGTGACCCTCACGGCGGTCAACCCGGACGGCGGGACCGCCGCCTGCAGCACCGCCTGCACCTTCGCCGTCGACCCCGCACCGGTCATCACCGGCGTCGCGCCGAGCAGCGAGGCGCGCGGGCAGTCGAGCACCCTTGCCCTCACCGGCACCAACCTCGCCGACGGGACCGTGAAGTCGGGGCCGACGGTCACCATCACGCACGCGACCGTGAACGGCAGCAGCACCGCGACGAGCGCGACGGCCGTCACCGTCACCGCCGTCCAGGCCTCGTCGACGGCGATCGGCGCCCAGGACATCAGCCTCGTCAACAACGACGACAAGGGCCGCACCACGTGCGTCGGGTGCTTCACCATCAACAGCCTCGCCGTCACCGGCACGAGCAACGGCAGCGCGCTCAACGACCACACGGTCAGCGCCGTCGCCAGCGGCAGCGGCTTCGACCCGACCGCGACGGTCTCGCTCGTGAAGACGGGCTCGGGCTCGGCGACCGTTCCGCCGATCGTCGGCGTGGTCACCGCCGCCCCGGTCGAGACCACCCCCGGCGCCTCCGACGGCACCTCGATCACGGCCAGCTACAACCTCGCGGGCGTCGACCCGGGCACGTACGCCTTCCGGGTCACCAACCCCGACGAC
>DATJGA010000249.1:0-2558 GCA_035495395.1 Mycobacteriales bacterium
CTGCTCGGCGTGAGCGCCCCGGAGCGGATGTGAGCGACCTCGTCCCGGCGGTCTGGCCGACCGGCGCCGCGCGCAGCGAGAGCGGCGTGCTCGAGCTGGGCGGCCTGGACGTGCGCGACCTCGCCGCCGAGTTCGGCACCCCGCTGCTCGTGCTCGACGAGGACGACCTGCGCGCGCGCTGCCGCGCCTGGCGGACCGCCTTCGAGGGCTGGCCCGCCGGCGCCGCGGTCGCCTACGCCGGCAAGGCCTTCCTCTCCAAGGCCGTCGTCAAGGTCGTCCAGGAGGAGGGCCTCGGCCTCGACGTCTGCACCGGCGGCGAGCTGGCCGTCGCGCTGGCCGCCGGCTTCCCCGCCGACCGGCTGTGGTTCCACGGCAACAACAAGTCGGTCGACGAGCTGACCCGCGCCGTCGTCGCCGGCGTCGGCACCGTGGTGCTCGACTCCTTCGAGGAGATCGCCCGGCTCGCCGCCGTCGCCACCGCCGCAGGCGTGCGGCAGCGGGTCTACGTCCGCGTCACCCCCGGCGTCGAGGCGCACACCCACGAGTACGTCCAGACCGGCCAGGAGGACCAGAAGTTCGGGTTCTCCCTCGCCTCCGGCGCCGCCGCCGAGGCGGTACGCCGGGTCGTCACCCTCGACTCGCTCGACCTCGTCGGCATCCACTGCCACATCGGCAGCCACATCTTCGACACCCACGGGTTCTCCCTGGCCGCGCACCGGATGGTCGAGCTGCTCGCCGCCGTGCGCGACGAGCACGGCCTCGAGCTGCCCGAGCTGGACCTCGGCGGCGGGCACGGCATCGCCTACACGGCGGCCGACGACCCGATGTCGCCGCAGGACCACGCCGACGGGCTGCGCGCCATCGTCGAGCGGGAGTGCGCAGCGGCGGGGCTCGCCGTACCGAAGGTCGTCGTCGAGCCCGGCCGGGCGATCGTCGGCCCGTCGACGGTGACCCTCTACGAGGTCGGCACCGTCAAGGAGCTGCCCGGTCTGCGCACGTACGTCAGCGTCGACGGCGGCATGAGCGACAACATCCGCACCGCCCTCTACGACGCGCGCTACACCGCCGTCCTCGCCAGCCGCCTCAGCACCGCCGAGCCGCGCAACGTCACGCTCTGCGGCAAGCACTGCGAGAGCGGTGACATCGTCGTGCACGACGTGCCGCTGCCCGGCGACCTGGCCCCCGGCGACCTCGTCGCGGTGCCGGCGAGCGGGGCCTACCACCGCTCGATGGCGAGCAACTACAACCACGTGCCGCGGCCGCCGGTGGTCGCGGTCGCCGACGGCAAGGCCCGGGTGATCGTCCGCCGGGAGACCGAGGACGACCTGCTCGCGCTGGACCAGGGGTAGCCGTGGAGCGCCGCCTCACCGTCCTGCTCGCGGTCGCGATCCTCGGCGTGCACGTGATGATCGCCCTCGCCCTCGCGCTGGTCGGGCCGCTGCCCTGCATCGCGTACGTGCTCGTCACCAACGTCGCGCTCGCCCTCCTGGTACGGCGGAAGCGCGCCGCGCAGCGTCACACCGGCCGCACCTGCTCGTGCTGCACGAGCACGGTCTACGACCCGGTGGAGGTCCGCTGATGGCCGAGCCGCTGCGCATCGCCCTGCTGGGCTGCGGCACCGTCGGGTCGGAGGTCGTGCGGCTGCTGCACAGCAGCGCCGACGACCTCACGGCGCGCGTCGGTGCGCCGCTGGAGCTGGCGGGCATCGCCGTGCGCCGGCTCGGCAAGCGGCGCGACCTCGACGTCGACGAGTCGCTGTTCACCACCGACGCGGCCGCCCTCGTCGCCCGCGACGACGTCGACCTGGTCGTCGAGGTCATCGGCGGCATCGAGCCGGCCCGGTCGCTGCTCGTGGCGGCCCTCGACGCGGGCAAGGGCGTCGTCACCGCCAACAAGGCGCTGCTCGCCGAGGACGGCGCCGCCCTGCACGCGGCCGCGGCCCGCGGGGGCGCCGACCTCTACTACGAGGCCAGCACCGCCGGCGCGATCCCGATCCTGCGACCACTGCGCGAGTCGCTCGCCGGCGACGACGTCAGCCGCGTCATGGGGATCGTCAACGGCACGACCAACTACATCCTCACCCGGATGCACGAGCAGGGCATGGGGTTCCAGGAGGCGCTCGACGAGGCCACCGCCCTCGGGTACGCCGAGGCCGACCCCACCGCGGACGTCGACGGCTTCGACGCCGCCGCGAAGGCGGCCATCCTCGCCGGGCTCGCGTTCCACACCCGGGTGACCGCGGCCGACGTGCACCGCGAGGGCATCACCGACGTCAGCGCCGCCGACGTCGCGAGCGCCAAGGCCATGGGCTGCGTGGTGAAGCTGCTCGCCATCGCCGAGCGGCTGCCGACCGGCGTGAGCGTGCGGGTGCACCCGGCGATGATCCCCGACACGCACCCGCTCGCCAGCGTCCGCGAGGCCTACAACGCGGTGTTCGTCGAGGCCGCCTCGGCCGGCCAGCTGATGTTCTACGGCCGCGGCGCAGGGGGAGCCCCGACCGCGAGCGCGGTGCTCGGCGACCTCGTCGCGGTGGCGCGGAACACGCTGTCCGGCACCCG
>DATJGA010000250.1:0-4454 GCA_035495395.1 Mycobacteriales bacterium
ACGGGGCTGTGGGCGGACTGTATGGCGGCCGTGAGGCGCGAGGGAAGGAGGGTCACCGCCCTGAGCCGCGATCGTGACCAAGTGGTGACCAACGGCACAGGGCGCGGCGGGAGCGCTCAGGCGGGCTCCAGGCTGGGGAAGCGGACGATGCGGGCGAACTCGTCCGCGTCGAGCGAGGCGCCCCCGACCAGCGCGCCGTCGACGTCGGCCATCGCCATGATCGCCGCGACGTTGGACGCCTTGACGGAGCCGCCGTAGAGGACACGCACCGTGTCCGCGACACCACTGCCTGCGACGTCCGCGAGGGCCGCGCGCAGCGCCGCGCAGACCTCCTGGGCGTCCTCCGGGGTGGCGACCTCGCCGGTGCCGATGGCCCAGACCGGCTCGTAGGCCACCACCAGCGTGGCGAGCACCGCCTCGGGCACGTCGACGAGGGCCGCCTTGAGCTGCGCGACGCAGTGCCCGACGTGCTGCCCCGCCTGGCGGACGTCCAGGCCCTCCCCGACGCACAGGATCGGCACCAGGCCGTGCCGGCCGGCGGCGAGCACCTTGGCGCGCACCACCTCGTCGGTCTCCGCGTGGTCGGTGCGCCGCTCGGAGTGCCCCACGACGACGTACGTGCAGCCCAGCGCCTTGAGCATCGCCCCGCTGATGTCCCCGGTGCGCGCGCCGTTGTCGTACGGCGACAGGTCCTGCCCGCCGTACACGAGGCGCAGCCGGTCGCCGTCCACGAGCGTCTGGACGCTGCGCAGGTCGGTGAACGGCGGCAGCACCGCGGCCTCGACCTGGTCGAGGTCCTTGTCGTCGAGCGAGAACGCGAGCTTCTGGACGAGCGCGATGGCCTCGAGGTGCGTGAGGTTCATCTTCCAGTTGCCCGCCATGAGCGGCGTGCGGCTCACGCGTCCTCCAAGACGGCCAGGCCGGGCAGGTGCTTGCCCTCGAGGTGCTCGAGGGAGGCCCCTCCCCCGGTGCTGATGTGCGTGAAGCGGGACTCGTCGATGCCCAGCGCGCGGACGGCGGCGGCGCTGTCCCCGCCCCCGACGACGGTCAGGCCGTCGAGCGAGGCGACCGCCTCGGCGACGCCGCGGGTGCCCTCGGCGTACGGCGCCAGCTCGAACACGCCCATCGGGCCGTTCCAGAACACGGTCTTCGCGCCCTCGAGCGCCTCGCGGAACAGCGCCACGGACCGGGGGCCGATGTCGAGCCCCATCCGGTCGTCGGGGATCGCGTCGGCGGGCACGACCGCGTGCTCGGCGTCCGCGCTGAAGGCGGTGGCGGCCACGACGTCCACCGGCAGCACGACCTTGCCCGTGGCGACCAGCTCGCGGCACTTGTCGAGCATGTCCTCCTCGAGAAGGCTCGTCCCGACCCCGTGTCCCTGCGCCTTGAAGAAGGTGAAGCACATGCCGCCGCCGACGAGCAGCCGGTCGACCCTGGGCAGCAGCGCCTCGATCACCTTGATCTTGTCCGAGACCTTCGAGCCGCCGAGCACCACCACGTAGGGGCGGTCGGGGTCGACCTCGAGCCGGCGCAGCACGTCCACCTCGGCGGCCACCAGGGGGCCGGCGGCGTGCGGGAGGCGCTGCGCCACGTCGTACACGCTGGCGTGCTTGCGGTGCACGGCGCCGAAGGCGTCGTCGACGTAGAGGTCGGCGAGGGCGGCGAGCCGGTCCGCGAACGCACCGCGCTCGGCGTCGTCCTTGCTCGTCTCCGCCGCCTCGAAGCGCACGTTCTCCACCAGGACGACGCTGCCGTCGCGGAGCTCGGCGACGGTGGCCGCCGTGTCGGGACCCGCGACGTCCCGGGTGAGGGGAACGGCGCGGCCGAGCAGCTCCTCGAGGCGCTTGGCGACCGGGGCCAGGCTGTACGCCGGGTCGGGCACCCCCTTGGGCCGGCCCAGGTGCGCCGTGACGACGACGCGCGCGCCCCGCTCGGCGAGGCTGCGCAGCAGCGGCAGCGACGCGCGGATGCGGCCGTCGTCGGTGATGGTGCCGTGGTCCAGCGGGACGTTCAGGTCGCAGCGGACCAGGACCCGCTTCCCCTTGACGTCCAGGTCGTCTGCGAGTCGCACGCCTAGAGCCGCGAGCCCACGAGGCCGATGAGGTCGACCAGGCGGTTGGAGTAGCCCCACTCGTTGTCGTACCAGCCGACGACCTTGACCTGGTTGCCGATCACCTTGGTGAGCCCGGAGTCGAAGATGCACGACGACGGGTCGGTGACGATGTCGCTGGAGACGATCTCGTCCTCGGTGTACTTCAGGTAGCCCTTCAGGATCCCCTCGGCGGCGGCCTTGACCGCGGCGTTGACCTCCTCGACGGAGGTCTCGCGGCTGACCTCGACCGTGAGGTCGGTGGCGGAGCCGGTGGGGATCGGCACGCGCAGCGCGTACCCGTCGAGCTTGCCCTTGAGCTGGGGCAGGACCAGGCCGATCGCCTTGGCCGCCCCGGTGCTGGTCGGGACGATGTTGAGGGCCGCCGCGCGGGCTCGCCGCAGGTCCTTGTGCGGCCCGTCCTGCAGGTTCTGGTCCTGCGTGTACGCGTGGATGGTCGTCATGAGGCCCTTGACGATCGTGAACTCGTCGTCGATCGCCTTCGCCATGGGCGCGAGGCAGTTGGTGGTGCAGCTCGCGTTGGAGATGACGTGGTGCGTCGCCGGGTCGTAGTCGCCGTCGTTGACGCCCAGGACGACCGTGAAGTCCTCGTTCTTGGCCGGCGCCGAGATGATGACCTTCTTCGCGCCGCTCTCGAGGTGCGCCTTCGCCTTGGTGGCGTCGGTGAAGAAGCCGGTGGACTCGATGACCACGTCGGCACCCACGTCGCCCCAGCGCAGGTTGGCCGGGTCGCGCTCCTCGAACGCCTTGAACGTCTTGCCCCCGACGCTGATGGAGTCACCCGTGTAGCTGACGTCCTCGAGCCGGCCCAGGATCGAGTCGTAGTGCAGCAGGTGCGCCAGCGTCTTGTTGTCGGTCAGGTCGTTGACGGCCACCACCTCGATGTCCGCGCCGGAGGCCAGCACGGCCCGGTAGAAGTTTCGGCCGATGCGGCCGAAGCCGTTGATCCCAACGCGAACAGTCACGGTGACAACGCTCCTCGGTGGTGCGGACTCGATGCACTGCCGAGGCTACCCCTGCTCTGACATGGGTCGCTGCGGCGTCCGCGGTCCTCGCTGGTGCTCCTTCGTCGCACCGCTCCGGTCCGCTCCCTTCTCCGCTCCCTACTGGGCGAGCATCTCCGCGGTCACGCTCGCCTCGGTGTCCGGGATCCCGAGGTCGGCGGCCCGCTTGTCGGCCATGGCGAGCAGCCGGCGGATCCGGCCGGCGACGGCGTCCTTCGTCATCGGCGGGTCGGCCAGCCCGCCCAGCTCCTCGAGCGAGGCGTTCGAGTGCTCCAGCCGGAGCCGACCCGCGCAGAGCAGGTGCTCCGGGGCGTCGTCGCCCAGGATCTCGAGGGCCCGGGCGACCCGCGCGCCTGCGGCGACCGCCGCGCGCGCCGAGCGGCGCAGGTTGGCGTCGTCGAAGTTGGCCAGCCGGTTCGCGGGCGCACGCACCTCGCGGCGCATCCGCCGGTCCTCCCAGGCCATGAGGGCCTCGTGCGCGCCGAGGCGGGTGAGCAGCACCGCGATCGCGTCGCCGTCGCGGACGACGACCCGGTCCACCCCGCGGACCTCGCGGGCCTTGGCCTGCACGCCGAGCCGGCGCGCGGCGCCGACGAGGGCGAGCGCCGCCTCCGGTCCGGGGCAGCTGACCTCGAGCGAGCTCGAGCGACCGGGCTCGGTGAGCGAGCCGTGCGCGAGGAAGGCGCCCCGCCAGGCCGCGGCCGCGTCGCAGGTGCCGCCGCTGACGACGGCAGGCGGCAGGCCGCGCACCGGCCGGCCGTGCCCGTCGAGCAGCCCGGTCTGCCGCGCCAGGCCCTCGCCGTCCTTGCTCACGCGGACGACCCAGCGGTTGCCCTTGCGCAGCCCGCCCGGGGCGACGACGTGCACGTCGCTCGCGTGGCCGTAGACCTCGGCGATCTCCTTGCGCAGCCGGCGTGCGGAGCTGCCGGCGTCCAGGTCGGCCTCGACGACGATGCTCCCCGCGACGAGGTGCAGGCCGCCCGCGAAGCGGAGCAGCGCCGCCATCTCCGCCTTGCGGCAGCAGGGCTTGGTCACCGTCAGCCGGGACAGCTCGTCCTTCACGGCCGCCGTCATCGCCATGCCGTTCCACCCTCCATGCCCATGATCTCCGCGTACGCCTCCGCCAGCAGCTCGGGGTCGTGCCGTGGTGTCCCGTCCCCCATGGCGACCGGTGCCAGGACGAGCCGACCCCCTGCCGACTCCACGAACGACATCAGACCACGGCTGTCCAGCACCCCGTCCACGTCGGCCAGCACCACGTCGAGCGCGAGCTCGGGCGCGTGCGAGGCCAGCGCCTCCAGGTGCGACTCCGCGGAGAAGCCGTCCGTCTCGCCGACCTG
>DATJGA010000251.1:0-2697 GCA_035495395.1 Mycobacteriales bacterium
GGCCACGGCACCCACGTCGCCGGCATCGTCGGCGGCACGAGGTACGGCGTCGCCAAGCAGGTCCGGCTGGTGGCCGTGCGCGTGCTCGACTGCAGCGGGCGGGGCACCAGCACCACGGTGCAGCGCGGCCTCGAGTGGGTCATCGCGCACCACGCCAGCGGCGACCCCGCCGTGGTCAACATGAGCCTCGGTGGTGCGCCCTCGACGATGCTCGACAGCGAGGTGAAGAAGCTCGTCGCGGACGGGGTCGTGGTCGTCACCGCGGCGGGCAACGGCGACGCCAACGGCCAGGCGGTCGACGCGTGCACGACCTCGCCGGCCCGCACGCGGATCGCGATCACGGTGAGCGCGACGGACCGCTACGACACCAAGCCGGCGTGGGCGAACACCGGCAGCTGCGTCGACCTGTTCGCGCCAGGCGTCAGCGTCACGAGCGACTGGTACACCGGCGACACCGCCACCAGGACGCTGTCCGGCACGTCGATGGCGGCGCCTGCGGTGGCGGGCGTCGCCGCCATGTGGTGGTCCACCCACCCGGGTGCGACGCCCACCCAGGTGCGGGCCGCGGTGGTGAAGGCGGCCACGACCGGCGTGGTCGTCGGGCACGGCAGCGCGCCGGACCGGCTGCTGCACGTCACGGCGTAAACGCCTACCGGCGAGTAACGCAGATCACGGACGGCACCTCTGGCGCCCTGCAACGCCCTCGTTACGCTCGACAGAGGCTTCAGGAGAGGTGCCGTCCGTGACTGAGCGCGACAAGCCGTGGGTGATGCGGACCTACGCCGGCCACAGCACCCCGGCGAAGAGCAACGAGCTCTACCGCACGAACCTCGCCAAGGGGCAGACCGGCCTGTCGGTCGCCTTCGACCTGCCGACGCAGACCGGCTACGACCCCGACTCCGAGCTGGCCCGCGGCGAGGTCGGCAAGGTGGGCGTGCCGATCAGCCACGTCGGTGACATGCGCGCGCTGTTCGACGGCATCCCGCTCGCCGAGATGAACACCTCGATGACCATCAACGCGACCGCGATGTGGCTGCTCGCGCTCTACGAGGTCGTCGCGGAGGAGCAGGGCGCCGACCCGGCCCAGCTCGCGGGCACGACGCAGAACGACATCGTCAAGGAGTACCTGTCGCGCGGGACCTACGTGTTCCCGCCGGGGCCCTCGCTGCGGCTCATCACCGACATGGTCGCGTACACCGTCACCGCGATCCCCAAGTGGAACCCCATCAACATCTGCAGCTACCACCTGCAGGAGGCCGGCGCGACGCCGGTGCAGGAGATCGCCTACGCGCTCTCGACCGCCATCGCCGTCCTCGACGCGGTGCAGGCAAGCGGCCAGGTCCCCGAGGAGCGGTTCGGCGAGGTGTGCGCCCGCATCTCCTTCTTCGTCAACGCCGGTGTGCGCTTCGTCGAGGAGATGTGCAAGATGCGCGCCTTCGGCCGGCTGTGGGACACCCTCCTGCAGGAGCGGTACGGCGTGACCGACGCCAAGCAGCGCCGGTTCCGGTACGGCGTGCAGGTCAACTCCCTCGGCCTCACCGAGGCGCAGCCGGAGAACAACGTGCAGCGCATCGTGCTCGAGATGCTCGGCGTGACGCTGTCGAAGGACGCCCGCGCCCGGGCCATCCAGCTGCCCGCGTGGAACGAGGCGCTCGGCCTGCCCCGGCCCTGGGACCAGCAGTGGTCGCTGCGGCTGCAGCAGGTGCTCGCCTACGAGACCGACCTGCTCGAGTACGACGACCTGTTCGAGGGCTCGGTCGTGGTGGAGCGCAAGGTCGCCGAGCTCTGCGCCGCGGTGCAGGCCGAGGTCGACAAGGTGCAGGGGCTCGGCGGTGCGATCGAGGCCGTGGAGTACATGAAGACGGCGCTGGTCGGCTCGCACGCCGAGCGACGCCGCCGGATCGAGGCCGGCGAGGACGTCGTCGTCGGCGTGAACCGCTTCACCACCACCGAGCCCAACCCGCTGCTCGCGGACGTCGACGGCGCGATCCTCACCGTCGACCCCGCTGTCGAGCAGCACGCGGTCGAGGCCCTCGCGGAGTGGCGGGCGCAGCGGGACAGCACGGCCGTCGACGAGGCGCTGGTGGCGCTGCGCGACGCGGCCAAGACCGACGCCAACCTCATGACCGCCACGCTCGCCTGCGCCCGGGCCGGCGTGACGACCGGCGAGTGGGCGGCCGCGCTGCGCGAGGTCTTCGGCGAGTACCGCGCCCCCACCGGCGTGGCCGGCGCCGTCGCGGGCGGCGAGGCCGGCGAGGCGATCGCCGCCGTACGGGCGCGGGTGAAGCAGACGGGGGAGGAGCTCGGCGCGCGGCTGCGGTTCCTCGTCGGCAAGCCGGGGCTCGACGGCCACAGCAACGGCGCCGAGCAGATCGCGGTGCGCGGCCGGGACGTCGGCTTCGAGGTCGTCTACCAGGGCATCCGGCTGACGCCGGCGCAGATCGTGGCGGCCGCGGTCGAGGAGGACGTGCACGTCGTCGGCCTGTCGATCCTGTCCGGCTCGCACATGGAGGCGGTGCCCGCGGTGCTCGAGGGGCTGCGCGCCGCCGGCGCGGCCGACGTGCCGGTCATCGTCGGCGGGATCATCCCCGACGCCGACGCCGCGAAGCTGCGCGAGCAGGGCGTCGCCGCGGTCTTCACGCCGAAGGACTACGACCTGACGACCGTGATGGACCGGATCGTCGACGTGGTCCGCGC
>DATJGA010000252.1:0-2738 GCA_035495395.1 Mycobacteriales bacterium
TAGACCGCGGCGCCAGGGCAGGGCGCCGTGCGAGGCGAGGGCGGCGCGGCGCAGCCGGATGCTGTGCACCTCGCGCTCGAGGACGTCGTCGAGGTCCGGCTTGGCCTCGAGCTGGTCGGCCAGGGTCGGGTCGAGCAGCGCGCGGGCCCAGGGCGGCACGAAGTCGGCGGTGAGCGGGATGCCGGCCATGGCGAGGCCGGCGACGGTGCGCGCGTAGGCGTGCGGGCCCTCCCCGCCCTCCCAGGTCACGTGCACGCCCGCCTTGGTGCGCAGCCGGGCGACGGTCGCGTCCCCGGGGCCGCGGGAGGTGTCGATGATGGTGTCCGGCCCGCCCTCGACGAACAGCAGGTGCCGGGCGCGGGCGACCGGCCGCATGACGCCCGTCGGCAGGCTCGGGCGGCGCACGAACCCGACCGGGTTCAGCAGCTGCTCGTCCACCGGGCCGAGGCCTGCGACGCCGGCCGCCTGGAGACGGCTCAGCGACTCGTGCAGGGGCAACGCCTCGTAGTCGGCCCAGGTCATCGCCCGGCCGAGGACCTGCTCGGTCTGCACGCGCCCGGTCACCGGGTGCGGACCCGGGTCCTGCGCAGGTGCCTGCGCCGATGTCGGGCCGAGGGTCTCGAGCAGCAGCAGGTCGGCGGGGTAGTCGCCCGAGACGTCGTGCACGGCCTCGTCGGTGTCCACCACCGCGAGCGCGTCGCCGGGCGGCCAGCGGCGGGGCTCCTCGGCCCGGGCGCCGAGCACCGGCCAGCCCGGGCTCATCAGGTGCCGCACCGACGTACGGCGGGCCAGCTCCGCGACCACCAGGCCGGCCGGGATCGGGTCGGCGAACTCCGTCAGCACCCGGGCCCCGCCGCCGGTGTCGACCGCCAGCACGTTGAGGTGCGGCCACGCCGGCGACGGCACGGGCACCGGTGGCTGCCCGCCGAGCTCCTCCAGCACGCACACCACCCGCCGGCTGGCCGGCAGCCGCTGCGCGGCCGCGGCCGCGCGGCGCAGGGCGACGCGGTCCACCATCACGACGACCACCGCGTCCAGGACCACGGCCTCGCCGTCCGCGTCGCGCTCGAGGTGGGACAGGTCCTCGGTCAGCGAGACGTGCACCGCCCGCGCCGCGAAGCGACCCAGGCGCGCGACGTCGTCGAGGGAGACACCAGCGTCCCGGACGACCAGGACGGTGGAGGCCTCCGAGAGGAACCCGTCGAGACGGGAGGCGGGCTGCGGGGTCAACGCTGGACCGTACCCACCGCGCGAGACGTGCGGGGACGGTCGCGGAGGCGGACCGCGCTGTGCATGCGCCGCAGTCTAGGACGTGACCTGGTGCGGAAGTGACTTCGGTGGCCCCGGCGGGGGCGGCCGGACGTAGGCTCACGCGCGTGGACGACCTCTTCTCGCCGCCGGGCGACACCTGGCGGCCGGTGTCCCCGGCGCTGGCCCGGATGCGTCACCTGGAGGCCCTGCTGGCGACCCTGGTGGTGCTGGTGGCGCTCGTCGTGCTCACGCTGGTGCTGGCGCTGCCGGCCGGTGCGTGGATCCCGCTGACGCTGGTCGTGGTGGGCCTGGGCGCGCTGGCCTGGCTGCTGGGCGGCCGCAACGCGCGACGCTGGGGGTACGCCGAGCGCGACGAGGACCTCTACATCCGGCACGGCGTGATGTTCCGGACCCTCGTCGTGGTGCCCTACGGGCGGATGCAGTACGTCGACGTGCACGCCGGCCCGCTCGAGCAGCTGTTCCGGATCGCCAGCGTGCACCTGCACACGGCCAGCCCCGGCACCAGTGCCCGGATCCCGGGGCTGCCGGCGCTCGAGGCGGCCCGGCTCCGCGACCGGCTCACCTCGCTGGGCGAGGCCCAGGCCGCGGGCCTGTGAGGGGCCGGTGAGCGAGCCCGAGCGTCCCTACCGGCGGCTGTCTCCGCTGACGCCGCTGGTGCGCGGCTTCATCCTGGTCGTGGCCCTGCTCGCCTCCACGTGGGACGACGTCCTCGGCGGCGGCAACATCGGGCCGCTGGGCTGGCTCCTGCTCGCGATGCTGGTGGTCGGCGCGGTGTACGGCTTCGCGTCCTGGCTGCGCACCAAGTACTGGATCGAGGCCGACGAGCTGCGCGTGGACACCGGGGTGGTGTCGCGGCAGTCCCGGCGGATCCGGGTCGACCGGCTCCAGGGCATCGACATCAGCCAGCCGTTCGTGGCCCGGCTCTTCGGGCTCGCCGAGCTCAAGATGGACGTCGCCGGAGGTCACTCCGGCGAGGGTTCCCTCGCGTTCCTGCCGCTGCGGGAGGCGGAGGAGCTGCGGGCGGCACTGCTCTCGCGCCGGGACGCGGTCCGGGCGAGCGTCGCGGGGGAGGCCGCAGGAGCCGGCGCCGCCCCGCCTCCGCCTCCCGCGCCCGAGCGCACCGTGGCCACCCTCGACCCGCGCACCCTGGTCGTGTCCCTGCTGCTGTCGCCGGAGTCGTTCGCCTTCGTCGTCGCGGCGCTGTTCTTCGGCACCCTGTTCGCGGTCCTCGGCGACCTCGGCGGCGTCGCCGTGGTGCCGGTGCTCATCGGCTTCGCGCTGACGCAGCTGCGGCGGCTGTCGGCCTACTACGGCTTCACCGTCTCCGAGACCCCGGCCGGGCTCCAGGTCCGGCGCGGCCTGTTCGAGCGGGACGCCCAGACGATCACGCTCGCCCGGGTGCAGGGCGTGGTCGTCAGCGAGCCGTTCCTGTGGCGCCGGTTCGGCTGGGCGAAGCTCGACGTCGC
>DATJGA010000253.1:0-9229 GCA_035495395.1 Mycobacteriales bacterium
GAGCACGAGGGCAGCACCGTGTGGTTCTGCTCCCCGCGGTGCGCGGAGAGGTTCGCCAAGGACCCCGCCAGGTACGCCGTCACCTCAGGCGCAGCGCACGACCACGGGCACGACGACCACGGCCACAGCTGCCACTAGGGCAGCCGGGCCGCCAGGTCGCGGACGCGGGCCTCGACGTCGTCGACGATGCGGCGCACGGTCTCGAGGTCCTGGCCCTTGGGGTCCTCGACCGGCCAGTCCTCGTACGTCTTTCCGGGGAACACCGGGCAGGTCTCGCCGCAGCCCATGGTGACCACGACGTCCGCCTCCTGCACGCCCTCGAAGGTGAGCAGCGCCGGGACGTGGTCGGCCACCGAGATCCCCCGCTCGGCGAGCACCTCCGCCACACCCGGGTTGACCGCCGTACCGGGCTCGGAGCCGGCGCTGCGGGCGTCGAGGTGGGGGAACAGGTGGCGGGTGAGGTAGAGCGCGGCGACGGAGCGGCCGCTGTTGTGGATGCAGGCGTAGAGGACAGAGGTCATGACGCGAGCTCCTCGGCGATCTCGTGGGCGTCGGGGTAGAGCAGCAGGACCGCGCCGAGGGCGAGCAGCCCACCGACGACCTGCATCGCGACGAACGGGCCCACCGAGCCCGGGGCGATGCCGGCGAAGGTGTCGCTGAGCGTGCGCGCGACGGTGATCGCCGGGTTCGCGAAGGACGTGCTGGAGGTGAACCAGTAGGCCGCGGTGATGTAGGCGCCCACGGCGTACCCGACCCGGTCCTTGCGCCCCGACCGCACGACGCCGAAGACGACGAGCACCAGGCCGAAGGTGGCCACCACCTCGCCCAGCAGCAGCCCGGAGCCGGTGCGGTCGTGCCCGCTGACGTCCACTGCGGGCACGTCGAACATGAGGTTCGCCAGGACGACCCCGAGGCAGCAGCCCAGCACCTGCACCACGACAAGGCCTGCCGCAACGCGCGTGGTGATCGCCCCGAGCAGCCGCTCGACCAGCGTCACCACGGGGTTGAACGCCGCCGACACCGGGCCCAGCGCCAGGATGAGCGCGACGAGCACGGCCCCGGTGACGAGCGCGTTCTCCAGCAGCTGCAGGCCCTTGTCACCGGGGGACAACCGCGAGGCGGCCACCCCCGACCCGACGACGGTGGCAGCCAGCAGCGCGCTGCCGAGGAGCTCGGCGAAGGCCCGGCGCAGCATCAGCAGCAGGAGGGGTCGATGACCCGGCACAGCGCACCGAGGGCGTCGCGGTTGGCGCGGTAGTAGACGTTGGTGCCCAGCTTGGTGCCCTCGACGAGCCCGGCCTCGCGCAGCACCTTGAGGTGGTGCGAGACGGTCGGCTCGCTCACGCCGACCGCGGGCGCGAGGTCGCAGGTGCAGCGACCCTCGTCGGCGCCCAGCACGAGGGACATCAGCTGGACCCGCACGGGGTCGGCCAGCGCCTTGAGGCGCAGCGCCACCTCGAGGGCGGTGTCGGCGGACATCGCGCCCGCGGCGAGCGGCGCGCAGCACACGGGGGCGCTCACGTCGAGGAGCGGCAGCGGCTTGGGCATGCGCCTAAGGTATCACGAACGTCGAACTTGACAGACGTCGAACTCGTGGAGCAGAGTTAGACATCCATCGAACGAAGGAGCACGTCATGTCCCGCGTCCAGCTCGCCCTCAACGTCGACGACCTCGACGAGGCCGTCACCTTCTACAGCCGGCTCTTCGACGCCGAGCCGGCCAAGCGCAAGCCGGGCTACGCCAACTTCGCCGTCGCGGAGCCGCCGCTCAAGCTCGTCCTCATCGAGAACCCCGGGCACGGGGGCAGCCTCAACCACCTCGGCGTCGAGGTCGCGTCGACGGAGGTCGTCGAGGCCGAGACCGACCGGCTCGCCGACGCCGGGCTGGTCACCCGCCCCGAGAGCGGCACCTGCTGCTACGCCGACCAGGACAAGGTCTGGGTCACCGGTCCCGGCCAGGAGCGCTGGGAGGTCTACACCGTCAAGGCCGACAGCGAGACGTTCGGGCCCGCCGACGAGGCCGCGTGCTGCGCCGACGCCGAGCCCGCGGCAGCCTGCTGCTGAGCTCCCGCCGTACCCCTCAGGCGAGGGCGACGGTGATCTCGGGGGCGTGCGCGAAGGAGTTGTGCACGGTGCAGTGCGAGGAGACCGCGAGCAGCGGGGCACGCCGCTCCTCGGGCACGCCCTCGGGGAGCGTGATGCTGATGGCGATGCTGCCGACGCGCGACGGCGACGACGCGGACTCCCACGTGGCGTCCACGCGCAGGCCCTCCTGCGGCAGCTCGTGCCGCCGGAGGTACCGGCGCGCGTAGTGCGCGACGCACGCCGCGAGCGAGCCGACCATGAGCTCGACCGGCGTGGGGCCGCTGTCCGAGCCGTGGTCCTCGAGCGGCTGGTCGACGTGCACGACGTGGCCGCGTACGGCGATCGCGAACCGGTCGTCGCCCTCGTGCCCGACCGTCAGCGCGCCCATGCCTCCGAGGCTAGCCCCCGGGGAACAGCGGGGCGTGAACGCCGGTTTACCCTTGCAGCAGAACCCGACCCCGAGGAGCCCCACCGTGCGCGACGCCGTCATCGTCGAAGCAGTCCGTACCCCCGTCGGCAAGCGCAACGGCGGCCTGTCCGGCATCCACTCCGCCGACCTGTCGGCGCACGTGCTGGAGGCCCTCGTCGCCCGCGCCGGCATCGACCCGGTGCTCGTCGACGACGTCATCTGGGGCTGCGTCATGCAGGTCGGCGAGCAGACCTTCGACATCGCGCGCACGGCCGCGCTGTCCGCCGGCTTCCCCGAGTCCGTCCCGGGCACGACGGTCGACCGCCAGTGCGGGTCGAGCCAGCAGTCGGTGCACTTCGCCGCCGCGGGCGTCATCGCCGGCCAGTACGACCTCGCCATCGCCGGCGGCGTCGAGGTGATGAGCCGCACCCCCATGGGCGCCACCTTCACCGCCAACCCGCTCGGCGAGAAGTACACCGCCCGGTACGGCGAGGAGATGCCCAACCAGGGCCTCGGTGCCGAGATCATCGCCGACGAGTGGGGCCTGTCCCGCGCGCAGCTCGACGAGTACGCGCTGGCCTCGCACGAGCGTGCCGCGGCCGCCCAGGACGGCGGAGCCTTCGACGCGCAGATCGCCCCGGTGGCCGGCGTGACGCAGGACGAGGGCGTCCGCCGCGGCGGCACGCTCGAGGCGATGGCCGGCCTGAAGACCCCCTTCAAGGAGGGCGGGAAGATCAGCGCCGGCAACAGCTCGCAGATCTCCGACGGCTCGGCCGCCCTGCTCATCACGACGAGCGAGTTCGCCGCCGCCCACGGCCTCACGCCGATCGCGCGCATCCACACCGCCGTCGTCACCGGCGCGGCCCCGATGCCGATGCTCACCGCTCCCATCCCGGCGACCGAGAAGGCGCTCGCGAAGAGCGGCCTGAGCCTGTCCGACATCGGTGCCTTCGAGGTCAACGAGGCCTTCGCGTCGGTGCCGCTGGCGTGGCTCAAGGACATCGGGGCAGACGACAAGCTGACCAACCCGCTCGGTGGCGCGATCGCCCTCGGTCACCCGCTCGGCGGGTCCGGCGCGCGCATCATGACGACGCTCGTGCACCACATGCGCGACAACGGCATCCGCTACGGGCTGCAGACGATGTGCGAGGGCGGCGGCCAGGCCAACGCCACCATCCTCGAGCTGCTCTGACTCAGTCCTGCACGGTGAGGGACTGGCTGACGTCGTAGGTCGCGACGCTGGTCGCGACCGTCAGCGAGAAGTCGTAGAGGCCCGGCGGCACGAGGAACCCGTCACGGTCGCGGGTGTCCCAGACCGAGGACCACACCAGGCAGGTGCCGGGCTGCACGGTCACCGTGCGGCCCGGCTTGCTGTAGCGGATCCCCTCGCCGCCCTGCCAGTCCACGGCGTACCCGTCGGAGACCTCGAGCACCGCCTCGCGGGTGTCCTGGAACGTGACCGTCGCCGCTCCCGCCGGCCGCAGCCGGCACAGCTCGCCGCGCAGCGTCACCGACGTCCCGCGGCTCACCGTGCCGGGGTCGACCGTCCGGACGCACCAGTCGGCGGCGGACCCGCTGCCCCCGGTGCACAGGTCGGTGGTGTCGCTGTCCGTCCGCGTGCTGCGCACGATCGGGCTGGTACGGCGGGCCGTCGACCTCGGCGGCGTCGGCCGGGGGCTGTCCGCCGTACCGGGTGAGGAGCCGGACCCGCCGGGCGCGGCCGCCGACGTCGACGACCCTCCCGCGGAGACCGGCGAGGACGCGGTGTCCGGGGCGGGAGACGACGCGACGGTCGGCGCGGGACGCGGCGGCGGCGTGTCGACGACGGTCAGCTGCTCCGCCCCGTCGCGGGTCACTCCGGACAGCGACGCGACCCCGAGGACGACCGCGACCCCCAGCGCGACCGACGAGAGCACGGCGCCCAGCCGCCGGTGCCGGCGGTGCCGGGCGGCGCGGATCACCTGCTCCGCGCCCTCCGCGGTGGGCTCGAACACGGGCTCAGTCATCGACGGTCACCACCGCGAGCAGCGCCCGGGCCTCGGCGAGCTGACGCTTCACCGAGCCGGAGGGCCGGCCGAGGGCCTGCCCGACGTCGGCGACGCTGAGGTCCGCCCAGTAGTGCAGCAGCACCACGTCGCGCAGCCGGGTCGGGAGCCGCAGCACGGCCTCGCGCACGGCGACGGCGCCCTCGTGGCTGGGCAGCGGGCGCACCGGCTGCGCGGCGAGCGCGTCGACGGTGAGCGCGTCCTGCGCCCGCCGGCGCCAGGCCCGCCGTACCAGGTTGGTGGCGATGCCGTACACGTAGGCGCGCGGGTCGTCGACGGTGGTGAGCCGGCCGAGCATGCGGGTGAAGGACTCCTGCGCGAGGTCGTGCGCCAGCTCGCGGTCCTGCACCAGCCGCCAGCAGTAGCGCGCCAGGGCCGGGTACTCGTCGGCGTAGAAGGCACGGAACTGCTCGTCCCGCCCCACGACGCGCTCGACCCTCCCCGTCCCGCTCCAGGCCATCACCGTCACATCAGGGGTAGAGCCTGCAGGACTTGCCCCGGTTCGCCCCGAACCAGATGGGTCAGGGACGACTCATCATCTCCGACAGCCCGTCCCAGCGCGCCCATCCCAGAGGGAGCCCCACCGATGCACGTCCTCCGTCTCACGGTCGCTGCCGCGATCGCTGCCGCCGCTGCGGCCACCCTCCCCGCGACCGCGGCCGCCGAGCACGCCCTGGGCGGTACGACGACCATCACCGCTGCGCGCAGCGGTTCGCTCGACGTCGTCATGAACGAGGACGCGGTGATCCGGCTGCAGCCGGACGGCAGCACGCGCGACGTGGTGCTCCGCGGCCCCGGCCGCATGGTCGCCTTCTCGATGGTCTTCCAGGGCAACGCGGGCGACGAGCTCACCGCCGTGCGCACCACCTTCGCCGGCAAGCAGCACACCGACACCGCGACGATGGGCACCTACTACCCCCAGAGCCGCAGCTGCGGAGCGGCGGAGCCGCCCTCCGTCCCCGGCGTGTACGAGGGGTGCACGCCGACCAACACCCCGCCGAAGTACGTCGTGCTGCACCAGGGCCGCTACCACGTGCGGGTCCTCACCGACGGGGGCCCGCTGACGGTGACGCTGCAGCTGCACGGCCTGCGCGGCTCCTCGTCGCTGCGCACCAGCAAGCCGCTCGCCTCCAGCGTGGCCCCCATCGACAAGCTCGACGTGATCGCCGACCGGTACGCCCGGGCGCAGGCCCCTGTCACCGCCGCGACCGCGTCCGACCTGATCTACCGCGTGGACGCGAGCGAGGCGTCCGGCGCGCGGCTGCACAGCGCCTCGGAGTGCCTGTACGACACCCCCACGACCATGCCCACCGACTACGCCCCCGGCTGCCCCGCGGGCACCGGTGGCGGCTTCAGCTGGCTCGACACCAGCGAGACGGCCCACTCGGGGTACGTCGGCCTCGGCGGCTGGGGGAGCGTGGCTCCCGGCACGTACCGCTTCGGCCTGGGCATCGGTGCCGAGACGGGCGTGAGCTACCGCGGCGGCTGGGTCGCGCTGCTGCAGGCCGAGACCTGAGCGCTCGACCTCCCTGGCCGGGGTTCCGCTATGCTCTTGCGGTCCCCGACGGCAACCGACGGCGTGGACGCTGCCGGCGCCACCGGCGTCGTCCCCATCGTCTAGAGGCCTAGGACTCCACCCTTTCAAGGTGGCTACGCGGGTTCGAATCCCGTTGGGGGCACACGCACCACGGCCTGACCACCAGGCCCCGTAGCGCAGTTGGTTAGCGCGCCGCCCTGTCACGGCGGAGGTCGCGGGTTCGAGTCCCGTCGGGGTCGCCAGACCGCTAGATCGCACCACCCCTGGCCAGGTAGCTCAGCTGGTAGAGCATGCGACTGAAAATCGCAGGGTCGGCGGTTCGACTCCGTCCCTGGCCACCACCGTCACGAGGGCCGTCCCACTGGGGCGGCCTTCCGCCGTACCGGGCTCAGACGGGGGACGCGGCGAGGCGGTCCTGCGGCTGCGGGCCGAAGAACACGCTCGTCGCAACGTCGTCGGCGCCCGCCAGGTAGGAGCCGGCAGCCGGGGCCGGGTTCCAGTAGTCGTCCATCCCGCAGTCGAGCACCTCCACCCGCTGCGTCGCGCACGCCCGTACGGCGGGCTTTCCGCGGCTCGGGCACATGACGGAGGGGGTGTCGGTGCAGTGGCCACCGCCGTCGCTGTGCGGCGCCGAGAGCTGGACCGCCCCGAGGGTGTGGAACAGCTCGTGCACGTACACCGACGCGTGGCTCTGGCCCAGCTCCCAGCACGAGGGCCCGCGCGGGCCGTAGGTGCTGCGGAACACCACCGAGTACCGCGGGACCTCGACCGGCTCGGGCGCGCCCACGGTGCTCAGGACGTCGGTGCGCGCGCCCACCGTCGGCACGCCGTCGTGCAGGTTGGCGGGGTGCTGCTGGTCCATGCTCGCGGCGAGCTCCCCGAGCCCGCAGACGCCGTTGGCGGTGAACCCCTCGAAGACGACCTGGTACTTGCGGTCGGTGCGGGTGTAGCCGAGCCCGCGCAGCGTCTCGATGATCACACCGAACCGCTCCTCGGGCGTGCCCTTGTCGGCGGAGGCGGGGAGCCGGACGGTCGGGACCGACAGCCCGGCGCAGCCCGGTGAGAAGGCGAACCGGATGCCCAGGTCCTTGGCGCCGGACTGGGCGTCGATCACCGCCTGCATCCGCGGTGCCGTCGTGAGCCGCAGCGTCCGCGCCACGGCAGCCCCGTTGTCCGGGTGCCCGGCGACGTAGCCGTAGAGCAGCTGCACCCGCGAGCCGGTGGTGCCGTCGCCGTAGCACCGCACCGGAGCCGTCGCCGGTGGGACCGCCCGCCACCGTGCTGAGCTCGCCACGTCGTACGCGTCCGCGTGGACGCAGGACCGGTGACCGGTTGTGACGAGCAGCGCCTGCCCGCCGCAGGAGGGAGCACCCGGCAGCACCCGCACCCCCGTACCCGCCTGCGCCGGCACGGCAAGGCACGCCCCCAGCACCAGCACCGCCCACACCACCCGCACGTCACGGAGAGCCCGCAGCGGCGCCCGAGGTTCGCCGGGCACGACGAAGGCGCCGCACGGCGAGGTGCGGCGCCTTCGTGTCGCGGCCCTGCAGCAGGGGGATCAGCCCTGCAGGGACGGACGCGGGCCTGACGGCCCGAGTCGGGGGACCGGTCTAGCTGGAGCGGGGCTGCGGGATGCCCGCGAGCAGCGCGCGTACCTCAGCCTCGCGGTAGCGGCGGTGACCGCCCAGCGTGCGGATCGAGGTCAGCTTGCCGCTCTTCGCCCACCGGGTGACGGTCTTGGGGTCCACGCGGAAGAGCGAGGCGACCTCGGCAGGGGTCAGGAGTGCCTCGGCGTCATGGGTGCGGGTGCTCATCGCGGTTCGTTCCCTTCGGACGGTTGAGCCGGCTGCTCGCCCGCTCCGCCTGAGACGGTGCCCGATGCCTGCCTTGTCCGGAATGGCCCGACCGGGCCATCTTCCGACTAGTCACTCCTGGTGCCTTTACGGGACTTAGTTCGCGGCCTCCACCGCCTGCAGGGCCTTCATCCGGGCCGTCATCCGCTGGTACGCCGCGCTCGCCCCGTCGCCGTCACCGGCCGCCAGCCGCTCCATCGCGTGCGCCATGTCCCGCGCGGACTCGTCCTGGCTGAGCTCGGCGTCGTCGAGCAGGTGCACCAGGCCGCCGTAGTCGAGCTCGACGAGCGACCGCGGGTGGAACTCCTCCAGCCACCGGCCCAGCTCCTCGACACCCTCCGTGACGGTCTCGTCGAGCAGGGCCACGCGCAGCACCGACAGCGCCCGCGCCACCCGGCGGCGCGCCCGCGACATCGGCGTGCGGTAGACCAACGACCTCCCGGTACGGCGGACGGTCGCCTCGACGGGCTCGCCCAGGCTCACCTCCCGCTCCTGGGGGTCGACGAGCAGGAACCACCGCAGGGGCACCTGCCAGGTGCAGGTGCGGACGTGCGCGGTGACCGAGCCGTGCTCGGCCCGCCAGCGGTCCAGCTCGACCTCCGCGGTCTCGAGCACGGTGCGTGACGCGAAGGCGTCCACGACGACCTCCGGCAGCTCGGCCGCGAAGTCGACGAGGGCCTCCTGCGCCCGCAGCGTGGTGCGCCAGGGGCAGACCAGCGTGACGCCGTCGACCTCGAGCACGTGGGCGTGCTCGGCCACGACCGGCAGCCGGCGGTGCACCATGGCCGCCGCGACCGCCCCCTGCTCGAGCGCTGCCGCCGCCTGCGGCGGCAGCTGCGCGCCGGCCCGCACGTACTGCTCCCAGTGCTCGCGCTCGTCGTCCTCGAAGGCCGCCAGCGGCTCGTAGACCCGCAGGCTCGCGGCGAACAGCGTCACCGGCCCATCGTGGCACGCCTAGGCTTGTCGTGACGGGGCACACACCTCCCCCGCACCACGGCACCGCCCCACAAGGGCCCGCCCCTCCTAGGAAGATCGATCGTGAGCGTCTTCGACCGCACCGACCACCTCAAGGACGCAGGGCACGAGCAGGTCGTGTTCTGCCAGGACCCGCAGAGCGGGCTCAAGGCGATCATCGCCATCTACTCCACCGCGCTCGGCCCCGCCCTCGGCGGCACCCGCTTCTACCCCTACCCGAGCGAGGCGGCGGCCCTCGAGGACGTGCTCAAGCTGAGCCGGGCGATGGCGTACAAGGCGGCCTGCGCGGGCGTCGACCTCGGCGGCGGCAAGGCCGTCATCCTCGG
>DATJGA010000254.1:0-3930 GCA_035495395.1 Mycobacteriales bacterium
CTTCGCCGGGGCCTTCTTGCCGCCCGTGAGCCAGGCGAGGTCGGCCTGCAGCGCCGCCACGACGGCGTCGCGGTCGGCGGTCGCGCCGCGCACCGCCAGGCTGAACTGCTGGATGACCTGGAGGTCGGTCAGCTGCACGTCGTCGCCCATGCGACCCACCCTACTGAGCGCCCACCACGGTGGCGGAGCCGAGCACCTGGTCGCCGTCGTACAGGACGGCGGCCTGGCCGGGGGCGACGCCGCGGGCCGGCGTGCCGAGCGCGATGGCCCACCCCTCGCCGGAGGGGGCCACCGTGCAGTCGTGGACCATCCCGTGCGCCCGCAGCTGCACGACGCAGCCGAGCGGGAGGGCGCGCGGCGACGACCAGACGGGCGGGCCGGTGCGGACAGTGCGCACCTCCAGCGCCTCGGCGGGCCCCACGGTGACGGTGCGCGAGACGGGCTCGACGGACAGCACGTACCGCGGCCGCCCGTCGGCGGCGGGCACCCGGAGGTCGAGGCCGCGGCGCTGGCCGACCGTGTAGGCGTACGCCCCCGTGTGACTCCCGACGACGGCGCCGGAGAGCGCGTCGACGACCGGTCCCGGCTGCTCACCGAGGTGGTCGCGCAGGAAGCCGGCCGTGTCGCCGTCCGCGATGAAGCAGATGTCGTGCGAGTCGGGCTTGTCGGCGACCCCGAGGCCTCGGCGGCGGGCGAGTGCGCGCACCTCGTCCTTGGTCAGCTCGCCCAGGGGCAGCACGGTGGCCGCGAGCTGCGCGGGCGTGAGCACCGCGAGCACGTAGCTCTGGTCCTTCGCGAGGTCGACGGACCGCGACAGCACACCGTCGACCAGGCGCGCGTGGTGGCCGGTGACCACGCCGTCGAAGCCGAGCGCCAGCGCCCGGTCCAGCACGGCGGTGAACTTCACCTTCTCGTTGCAGCGCAGGCAGGGGTTCGGGGTGCGGCCCGCGGCGTACTCGGCGAGGAAGTCGGCGACGACCGAGGCGCGGAACTCGGCGGCGAGGTCCCAGACGTAGAAGGGGATGCCCAGGACGTCGGCGGCGCGGGCGGCGTCGCGGGCGTCCTCGCGCGAGCAGCAGCCGCGGGAGCCGGTGCGCAGCGTGGCGGGCGCCTCGGCGAGGGCGAGGTGCACCCCGGTGACGTCGTGACCGGCGTCGACGGCGAGCGCCGCGGCGACGGCCGAGTCCACGCCGCCGCTCATGGCGGCGAGCAGCCTCACCGCACGCCCACCCGCCGGGCCCGCTCCACGACCGCGGGGAGCGCGGCGAGCAGCTCGTCGACGTCGGCGGCGGTCGAGGTGTGGCCGAGCGAGAAGCGCAGCGACCCGCGGGCGCGCACCTCGTCCTGCCCCATCGCGACGAGGACGTGCGAGGGCCGGGCCACGCCGGAGGTGCAGGCGGAGCCGGTGGAGACCTCGATCCCCTGCGCGTCCAGGAGCATGAGCAGCGAGTCGCCCTCGCAGCCGGGGAAGCCGAAGTGCGCGTTGCCCGGCAGCCGGTCGACGGGGTCGCCGTTGAGGACGGCGTCGGGCACGACGCGGTGCACGCCGGCGACCAGCGCGTCCCGCAGCTCCGCGAGCCGCTCGGCCGTCTCCTTGCGGCGGGCGGTGGCCAGCGTCGTCGCCGCCGCCAGCCCGACGAGGGCGGGGACGTCGAGGGTGCCCGAGCGGACGTCGCGCTCCTGCCCGCCGCCGTGCAGGAGCGGGGTGCAGCTCACGTCGCGTCCGAGCACGAGCGCGCCGGCGCCGGGCGGGCCGCCGAGCTTGTGCCCGCTGAGGCTGAGCGCGTCGACCCCGGACTCGGCCACGTCGACGGCGAGCGCCCCGACGGCCTGGACGGCGTCGGTGTGGAAGGGGATGCCGCGCTCGTGGGCGACCTCGGCGAGGTCCTGCACGGGCTGCACCGTGCCGACCTCGTTGTTGGCCCACATCACCGAGACGAGGGCCACGTCCTCGCCGCTGCCGATCGCGTCGCGCAGCGCCGCGGGGTGCACCCGCCCGAGCTCGTCCACGGGCACCCAGGTGACCTGCGCGCCCTCGTGCGCCACCAGCCACTCCACGGCGTCGAGCACCGCGTGGTGCTCCACCGCGCTGGCCAGCACCCGGGTCCGTCGCGGGTCGGCAGCGCGGCGGGCCCAGAAGAGCCCCTTGACCGCGAGGTTGTCGCTCTCGGTGCCGCCCGCGGTGAAGACGACCTCCGAGGGACGGGCACCGACCGCGGCGGCGACCGCCTCCCGCGACTCCTCGACGAGCCGGCGCGCACGACGACCGGACGCGTGCAGGGAGGAGGCGTTGCCGGTGAGGGCGAGCGCCTCGGTCGTCGCTGCGAGCGCCTCCGGCAGGACCGGGGTCGAGGCCGCATGGTCGAGGTAGGCCACGGCCAGAGCCTACGTGCGCAGCAGGACCCGTCGCGTCAGGGCCGAGCCGGTCGGCAGCACGTCGTCGACCACCACCTGCGTCGGCAGCAGGCCGGCCGCAGCCCGGATGTCGCGCGCGACGCCCACTGCCACGTCGCTCGCGTCGTCGGCGGCGTGCGGCCGCAGGTGCACGAGCAGCTCGTCGGCGCCGTCGCGCGGGGAGGCACCGACCACGACGCGCCAGTCGACGACGTCGGCCCGGCCCTCGAGCGCGGCCGCGACCCCGCGCAGGTCGACCGCGCGCGGGCCCTGGCGCAGCGCGAGCGTCGGGACGAGCGCCGCGCGCTCCAGCCCGAGGACCCGCGGCAGCCGCCGTCCGCACCCGGGGCAGCGGGAGGTCTCGACCCCCTCGGCGAGGTCGCCGGTGCGCCAGCGCAGCAGCGCGCTGCCCCGCATCCCGAGCTGGGTCAGCACCACCTCGCCGGAGTCGGCCGGACCCCCGCCCTCGGGGTCGACGAGGTGGACCAGGTCGAGGTCGGGGTAGGTGTGCAGCCCGAACCCGGCACCGCACTCGCCCCAGAGCAGCCGGTGGCCGTCGGGCGCGTGCACCGCGAGCAGGGCCGGGTCGACACCGGCCCGGACGAGCGCCTCGGCGACCTCGGCGCGCTCGTCGTCCGACGGCGCCCCGACGAGCAGCACGACCCGCGTACCGCCCAGCCGCGCACCCGCCTCGTCGAGGTCGTCCACGACGCGGGCCGCTGTCGCGGCCGGCACGGCCAGCACCGTCGCGGGCACCAGGTTGAGGGCTCGGGCGACGGCGTCGACGTCGTCACCGGGGAACAGGGCCGGCGAGCCGGCCGCCAGCGCCGCCAGCTCGAGCGCCTGCAGCGACGCGGTCCGGGCGAGCGGCAGGGCGGAGACGAGCACGTCCGCGCGGCGCAGGCCGAGGACCTTCCAGAGCCGGGCGCCGGCGCGCGCCACGACGTCGAGGTCGTGCCGGGTGCTCGCGAGCGGGTAGCGCAGCCCGAGGCCCGCCTCGACGAAGGTCGTCGGCCGCGTGTCGGCCTCGACGACGGCGCGGTACGACCCTGGCCGGGCGAGCCGGCTGAGCAGCGCGCGCCGCAGCTGCGGGCCCTCCGAGTGCACGGCCCACCCCGACTCGCCGGCCTGCAGAACCAGTGCGGCGGCCGACGCCGGGTCGCCGTCGGGGCACACGTCCCGCTCGCCGACGGGGGGCAGCGTCGCCAGGCCCGCCGGCGTCGCCACAGCGGCGGCCGTCGTGCCGAGCGAGGCCAGCCGCTGCTTCCAGTACGGCGAGAACGGGCCCACGGCGTGCAGCACCTGGGCCTTGAGCGCCCGCTTGAGGTCGGCCTGCTGCTGCTTCGACGTGCGGCGGTCCCACGGCATGCGCGGGAGTCTAGGGTTGCCTGCCATGACCAGATGGACCCCCAGCGACATCCCCGACCTCACCGGCCGCACCGCCCTCGTCACCGGCGCCAACTCCGGCCTCGGCTTCTGGACGTCGGTGGAGCTGGCGCGGCACGGCGCGCGGGTCCTCATGGCCTGCCGCAACCC
>DATJGA010000255.1:0-6466 GCA_035495395.1 Mycobacteriales bacterium
GATCAAGACGGTGCTGGGGCGCAAGTACATGGCGCTCACCTCCGACGGTGACGGCCACCTCGACCCCAAGAAGACGATCCCGACCTCGCGCACCTCGTCGCCGTTCGACGTCTCGCCCGCGTTCCAGCAGCTGGCCCGGACCGTCGGCGGGGTCGACACCGGTCAGCTCGCGCGGTCGTTCACGGTCCTCGCCGACGACTTCCGCAACTCCTCGTCCGAGGTGCGGGCCTCCCTCGAGGGCCTGTCGCGGCTGTCCGCCACGATCGCCTCCCGCGACGCCAAGCTCCGCGAGCTGCTCACGCACGCGCAGGGCGTGACCGACGTGCTGCAGAGCCGCGACAAGGACCTGGTGGCCTTCCTCAAGGAGGCCGACCTGGTGCTCCAGGAGGTGAAGGCGCGGCGCGAGGCGATCCACCGCCTGCTCGTGACGACGACCGACCTCTCCGAGCAGCTCACCGCGCTGGTGCGCGAGAACCGCGCGACGCTGGCCCCCGCGCTGCGCCACCTGCGGGCCGTCTCGGCCGTGCTGAAGAAGAACGAGCAGAACCTCGACATCGCGCTGCCGCGGATGGCGGCCTTCGTGCGGCTGTTCGCCAACAACCTCGGCAACGGCCGCTGGTTCGACACCTACGTCTACAACCTGACGAACCCGTCGGGCTTCGGACCGGGGAGCTTCTGATGAGCACGCGCTCGCGCCTCGCCGCGCTCCTCGCCCTCGTCGCCGTCGCGGCCGCCTCCGGCTGCGGGGTGCTCGGCGGCGGCAAGCAGAAGCACTTCTCGGCCGACTTCGACCGCGCCATCGGCGTGTACGTGCACAGCGACGTGCGCATCCTCGGGGTCAAGGTGGGCGAGGTCACCAAGATCACGCCCGAGGGCACCAAGGTGCGCCTCGACATGACCTACGACGCGTCGTACAAGGTGCCGGCGGACGCGAAGGCCGTGCTGGTCGCGCCCTCCATCGTGAGCGACCGGTACGTGCAGCTCACGCCGGTGTGGACGCAGGGACCGCTGCTCGCCGACGGCGTGCACCTCGGCGTCGACCGCACCGGCGCGCCGATCGAGCTGGACCAGATCTACGAGAACCTCGACACGCTCAACCAGGCGCTCGGCCCGAAGGGCGCCAACAAGGACGGCGCGCTGTCGGACCTGCTCGCCGTGGGCGCGTCGAACCTCAAGGGCAACGGCACCCGGCTCAACTCCACGCTGACCGGGCTGTCGACCGCGGTCGCGACGCTGGCGGACAACCGCACCGAGCTGTTCGCCACGATCGACAACCTGCAGCAGCTCACGTCCACGCTCGCGCAGAACGACGCGGCCGTCCGTGCCTTCAACACCGACCTGGCGGTGGTCGCCGACCAGCTCAACGGCGAGCGCACCGACCTGGCGACGGCGATCAAGCAGCTGGCCTCGGCGCTGGGGGAGGTCGCGTCCTTCGTCAAGGAGAACCGCGACGACCTCACCGCGAACGTCGCCGACCTCGCCTCGGTCACGAGCGTGCTGGTGAAGCAGCGTCGCGCGCTGCGCGAGATCCTGGACGTCTCGCCGACGGCGCTGTCCAACCTGCAGCTGGCGTACAACTCCAAGTCGGGCACCCTCGACACGCGCGACAACAGCGTGGCGCAGGGCGGCCCGGTGGGGATCATCTGCAACCTGCTCGCCATCGCCGGGCAGTCGCCGACGCAGTGCGCGGGCCTGCTCGGGGGCGGCCTGCCCCAGCTGCCGGGCGCGGCGCCGAAGGCGACGTCGCCGGCCCGTGACCTCACCCTCGGCGGGATCCTCGGGGGCGCGCGATGAGCCGTCTCCGGGTCCCCGCCCTCCTGGTCGCCGCGGCGCTCCTGCTCAGCGGCTGCCAGTTCCGCGGTGCCGCCAGCTTCCCGCTCCCCGGCGGCGTGGGCGGCGGGTACGACGTCAAGGTCGAGTTCACCGACGTGCTCGACCTGGTGCCGCAGTCCGCGGTGAAGGTCAACGACGTCACGGTCGGCTCGGTGAAGAAGATCGAGCTCAGCCCCGGCGGGTACACCGCCGTCGTCACCTGCAGCCTGCGCAAGGACGTCGTCCTCCCCGAGAACGCCACCGCGGCGCTGCGGCAGACCTCGCTGCTCGGGGAGAAGTTCGTCAGCCTCGACGCGCCCGCCGACGCGACGGGCCGGCTGCGCGACGGGATGTACATCCCGCTGAGCCGCACCGAGCGCAACGCCGACATCGAGGAGGTCCTCGGGGCGCTGTCCCTGGTGCTCAACGGCGGCAGCCTCGAGCAGCTCCAGGTGATCAACGGTGAGCTGACGAAGGCGCTCGCCGGGCGCGAGCCGCAGGTGCGCGACTTCCTCGTCCAGCTCACCGGGTTCATGGGCGGGCTCGACGCGCAGAAGGACCACATCATCGCGGCGCTCGACGGGCTCGACCGGTTGAGCAGCAAGCTCGCCGCCAACCGCACGACGCTCGACGTCGCGCTGCGCGACCTGCCGAAGGGCGCCTCGGTGCTCGCCGACGAGCGGGCCCAGCTGACGAAGATGCTCACGGGGCTGAGCAACCTCGGCACGGTGGCCACCCGGGTGATCCAGGCGACGCAGCAGAGCACCATCGCCGACCTGCGCGCCCTGCAGCCCGTGCTCGGATCGCTCGCTGCCGCGGGTCAGGACCTGCCCAAGGCGCTCGAGCTGCTCACCACGTTCCCGTTCCCGAAGACGGTGGCCTCGCCGACGGGCCGGGGCGGCATGCGCGGCGACTACGCCAACCTGTTCGTCACGATCGACAGCAGCGCGCAGGACCTCATCAACAACCTCACCGGGGGCGGGCTGCCGATCCCGCTGCCGACGCTCGCACCGCTGGCGCAGCCCTCTCCCAAGGCGGGCAGCACGCCGACGACCCCGGCGCTGCCGGTCCCGACCGTGTCGCTGCCCGCCGTACCGCTGACCGGGGTGGACCTCAAGGACCTGCCGGTCGGGTCCGCGGACCTCGTGACGATGCTGCTCGGAGGCCTCGGATGATCGCCAGGTCCACCAAGCTGCAGCTGCTGGTCTTCGCGATCGTGGCGGCCCTGGGCATGGGCTTCACGGGGCTGCGGTACGCCAACCTCGGCCGGCTGCTGCCCGGCTACGACCCCGGCTACCTCGTCAGCGCCGACTTCCGCGACTCCGGTGGCGTCTTCGTCGGGTCCCAGGTGACCAACCGCGGCGTGGCCGTCGGCACCGTCGAGAAGCTCTCGCTGCTGCCGAACGGCGTCCGCGTGACGATGCGGCTCAAGCCCGGCACCAAGGTCGCGGCACCCGCGAAGGCCTCCGTCGGCAACCGGTCCGCGATCGGCGAGCAGTACGTCGACCTGCTCCCGCAGAGCGACGGGCCGGAGCGGCTGCACGCCGGTGACGTCATCCCGATGACGCAGACCTCGATCCCGATCCAGCCGACGCAGCTCGTGGTCAACCTCGACCGGCTGGTGCGAAGCATCGACCTCGCCGACGTCGCCACGGTCCTCGACGAGCTCGGCAAGGCGTTCCAGGGCTCCGGCGACGACCTGCAGCGCCTCATCGACGCCGGGGACCTGCTCACCCGCGCCGCGACCCAGCACCTGCCGCAGACGCTCACCCTCATCCGCGACTCCGGCCCGGTGCTCGACACCCAGCGGCAGGTCGCCGGCGCCTTCCGCTCGTACAACGCCGACCTCGCGCAGCTCAGCGCCCAGCTGCGGGCGAGCGACCCGGACTTCCGGACGCTGTTCCGCACCGGCACCGACGCGGCCCGTACGACGACCGACCTGCTCGAGGCCAACCGCACGCAGCTGCCGGTGCTGCTCGGCAACCTGGCCTTCGTGGCCCAGGTGCAGAAGGTGCGCATCCCGGCGCTGCGGATGATCCTCGTGCTCTACCCGAACGTCGTCGCCGGCGGCTTCACCGTCACCCCCGGCGACGGCACGGCGCACTTCGGCCTGGTCACGACGCAGCAGCCCGGCGTGTGCCCGGGCACCGACCCCGGGTACCGCACGACGAAGAAGCGCGACCCCGGCGACGTCACCCCGCGCCTGTCCAACTTCAACGCCTACTGCTCGCTCGGGAGCCCGAACGCCGTCGACGTGCGCGGCGCCCGCAACGCGCCTCGCGCCGAGGGCCTGCCCGCGTTCCCCCAGGACAAGGCCGCCGGCAGCAACGGCACCGTGAAGGGCGCCGGCCTGGCCGCGTCCGGTGGCTGGGCGTCGATGTTCGCCGACTACGACCCGACGAGCGGCCACGCCATCACGGCCGAGGGCCAGCGCTACACGATCGCCAGCACCATGGGAGCCGCGCAGGTCTTCGGCCAGGCGGCGTGGGAGTGGCTGCTCATGCAGCCGCTGGACCGCTCGTGAGCGATCAGGCCCTCGCGGCGCCGGCGCGCCCGCGGACGTCCCGGCGCGCCCGCACCGCTGTCGTCGTGCTCGGCGCGCTGGCGGTCCTGCTGGCCGCGGCCAGCGTCGGGCTCGCGGTGACGGTGAAGTCGCACCTCGACGACCGGGACGCGCTCGACGCGGCCCGCAGCGCCGCGGTCGCCGCGGCCCGCCAGGAGATCGTCAACCTCGACAGCCTGAGCTGGGACACCGTCGACGCGGACCTCAAGCGCGTGCTCGACGGCGCCACCGGCACGTTCAAGGACCAGTTCAGCCGGGCGCAGAAGGACCTCAAGCCCGTCGTCGTGCAGCGCAAGAGCGAGTCGTCGGGGGAGGTGCTGTTCGCGGGCGTCGTGCGCGCGGACACCGACACCGCGACGGTGCTGGTCGCCGTCGACCGCACCGTGAAGGACAGCACCGACCAGGCGGGCGCCGTCGCGCACGACCGCTGGCGCGTCGACCTGGAGAAGCACGGTGGCCGCTGGCTCGTGTCCGACCTGCAGCCGGTGGGCTGACCGATGACCGACGAGACCACGCACGTGCCGGAGCCCGAGGACGACGGGCAGCCGCCCGTCGCCGCCGAGCGGTCCGGGTCGCCGGAGACCGGCTGGCCTTCCTCGCCTGCGGCGACCGCGGCCGGTGCGGAGGAGCCCGTGGAGGCCTCCGACGAGCCGGAGCTCGACGCCTGGCTCGACGCGCAGGAGACCGGGTGGGCCGCGCAGGAGCCGGCCGAGCACGCGCCGTCCGCCCCCGAGCCCGCGGAGGCCCCGGCTGCGGAGCCGGCGGCCGAGGCCGGTCCGGAGCAGGTCGAGGCCCCGGTCGAGGAGCCGGTGTCGGTCGAAGAGCCGGTGCCGGCCGAGGAACCGGTCGCAGCTGCCGAGATCGAGGAGCTCCCGACCCCCGAGCAGCCCGCGGACGAGCCGGCCGAGCCGCCGACGGTCGACGAGGCCGAGCCCGTCGTCGAGACCGAGGTCGAGCCGGACGAGCAGCCCGAGCCCGTGGCCGAGCCCGTCGTCGAGACCGAGGTCGAGCCGCCCGCGGCGGTCGAGGAGCACGGTGCGGACCACGCGGCCGCGGAGGTCGCCGGCGCCGCCCTCTTCAGCACCGTGCCCGCCGACGTGGTCCAGGCGGAGCCGGCCCCCGTTCCTGTCGCGCTGGACGAGCCGGAGCCGGCCGCGCAGGCCCCCGAGGCCGGCGAGCCCGCCGTACCGGAGCCGCGGACGGCCACCGCGCTGGTCGCGGCCCTCGTCGTGCTCGTGCTGCTGCTCGCCGGCCTGACCGCGTTCCTCGCGCAGCGCTCGGTGAGCACCCGGGCCGGCGGCAGCGTCGAGGACGCCCGGCACGACGGGCTGCAGGCGGCGCGCAACGCCGCCCGGGTCGTGTTCAGCTACGACTACCGGCACCTCGACAAGGACTTCGCGGCGGGCAAGGCGCTCACGACCGGCGCGTTCGAGGACCAGTACGCCACCACCACGCCGAAGCTCGTCGAGGTCGCGAAGACCTACCAGGCCGTCGTCGCCGCCGACGTCAGCGACGCCGCGGTCATCAGCGCCACGGCCGGCAAGGTCGTGGTCCTCGTGTTCGTCAACCAGCAGTCCAGCAGCACGCTCGCCGCGGCGCCCAAGATCACCCAGAGCAGGGTGACGATGACGATGCAGCACCGTGGCGGCCGCTGGCTGGTGTCCGACGTGCACGCCTTCTGACCGGTCCGTCCGTCCCCAGGCCCCGACCGGCCCTTGACGCCGACCGCCCGGCGGCCCCACCCTGTGGCACCCGGTCGAGCGGCCGACACCCCCCGCTTGGACAGCCTTGACGTGTGCGCGTAGACTTCCTCTTTGCGCTGCCTCCCGTCATATACCTGCCCCGGGCCCGATGCTCGGCGCAGCCGGTCGAGTGTGCGTGCGCTGGTGAGAACGCAACTGGCGCCCGGCTGATCACCGGGACGCCCCGGAAGGACCCACACCTTGGCTGCTCCGCGCCCGTCGAACCGCCTTTCCTTCGCCAAGATCCGTGAGCCCCTGGAGGTCCCGAACCTCCTCGACCTGCAGGTGACCAGCTTCGACTGGCTGGTCGGCAACGAGCTCTGGCAGTCCCGCGTCCAGGAGGCCGTCG